>JAIOHV010000095.1 GCA_019912885.1 bacterium | reverse complement strand
TACTTCAGAACCTTGGTGACGACGCCGGCGCCGACGGTTCGTCCGCCCTCGCGGATGGCGAAGCGGACGCCGTCTTCCAGGGCGATCGGGTTGATGAGCTCGATCGTCATTTTCACGTTTTCGCCCGGCATCACCATCTCCACGCCCTCGGGCAGCGTCGCCACGCCCGTCACGTCCGTCGTACGGAAATAGAACTGCGGGCGGTACCCGGAGAAAAATGGCGTGTGGCGACCGCCTTCCTCCTTGCTGAGCACGTACACTTCCGACTCGAAATTCGTGTGCGGCGTGATCGTGCCCGGATGCGCCAGAACCTGGCCGCGCTCCACCTCCTCGCGCTTCACCCCGCGAAGCAGGCAGCCCACGTTGTCGCCCGGCTGGCCCGAATCCAGAAGCTTCCGGAACATCTCCACGCCCGTCACCACCGTCTTTCGCGTCGGCGTGATGCCCACGATCTCCACTTCCTCGTTCACCTTCACCACGCCGCGCTCGATGCGGCCCGTCACCACCGTCCCGCGCCCCTGGATCGTGAACACGTCCTCGATCGGCATCAGGAACGGCTTGTCCGTCTCGCGAACCGGCTGCGGAATCCACGTGTCCAGAGCCTCCAGAAGCTTCAGGATCGAGTTCTCGCCAAACTCCGGGTCCACGTTCTGCATCGCCTTGAGCGCGCTGCCCCGGATGATCGGCGTGTCGTCCCCCGGAAACTCGTAGCTCGAAAGAAGCTCACGAACCTCCATGTCCACCAGGTCCAGAAGCTCCGGGTCGTCCACCAGGTCCACCTTGTTCAGGAACACCACGATCCGCGGAACGCCCACCTGACGCGCCAGGAGAATGTGCTCCCGCGTCTGCGGCATCGGGCCGTCGTCCGCCCCCACCACCAGGATCGCGCCGTCCATCTGCGCCGCGCCCGTGATCATGTTCTTGATGTAGTCCGCGTGACCCGGGCAGTCCACGTGCGCGTAGTGGCGGTTCGCCGACTCGTACTCCACGTGGCTCGTCGCGATCGTGATGACCTTCATGTCATTGCGCCGGCCCTGGCTCTCGGACGCCTTCGCCACCTGGTCGTAGCTAACCGCCTTGCCCCAGCCCTTGCGCTCCGCCACCATCGTCAACGCCGCCGTCAACGTCGTCTTCCCGTGGTCGATGTGACCGATCGTCCCCACGTTCACGTGCGGCTTCGTGCGCTGGAATTTCTCTTTGGCCATCTCGCGTTTCTCCTTGGCGAAAAAAACCCTTGCCGACACCATGTCTTCGCGACCCGGTGTCCCGTCGCTTTTCGGTTGTTTCCCTTGTATCGAACCCAAGCCGTGCCCAGGGGCCCGGCGATCTAACATTTTCCGTCGCGAACTTCAATAACCCCGCAATCGCGAGAGCATTTGTTCCTGCAAATCCGCCGGAACCGGAGCGTACCGCGCGAATCGCATCGTGTACGTCCCCCGCCCCTGCGTGATCGAGCGAAGGCTCGTCGAGTAACCGAACATCGAACCGAGCGGCACCGCGCACGACACGACCTGCAAACCCGCCCGCGCCGCGACATGCTCGATCTCGCCGCGCCGCGCGTTGACGTCGCCGATCGCGTCGCCGAGGTAGTCCTCGGGGACCACGATCTCCACGGCCATGATCGGCTCAAGCAAGACGCTGGCGGCCTCGCGCAACGCCTTGTTCGCGGCCATGTTCGCCGCCGCGCGAAACGCCGGGCCGTCCGATTCGTTCTCGCGATACTGCGCGGCGGTCATGGTGACCGCGACGTCGATGACCGGGTATCCCGCGAGCGCCCCCACCGAGAGCGCGTCCCGCGCGCCGTCCTCGACACCGGCGAAGCACTCCCTCGGAAGCGCGTTCGGCGCGATCTCGCTTGCGAACCGGAATCCCCCGCCCGGCTCGTTCGGCTCGACGCGAAGCGTCACGCCGGCGAAGACGTTGCGGTTGCCGAGCTGCCGCGCGAATTCCTCGTTGATCGTCACCGCCCGCGTCACCGATTCCTTGTACGCGACCTGCGGCCGGCCGACGTTCGCGTTGACGTTGAAATCGCGCAGAAGCCGGTCCGTGATGATCTCCAGGTGCAGCTCGCCCATGCCGGAGATGATCGTCTGCCCCGTCTCCGCGTCTTTCGCCACATGGAACGACGGATCCTCCGCGGCCACGTGCTCGAGCGCTTCGGTCAGGCGATCCTGGTCGGCCTGCGTCTTGGGCTCGATGGCCACGTGAATCACCGGCTCGGGAAACTCCATCCCCTCGAGCAGGATCGGCGCGTTCGGGGCGGCAAGCGTATCGCCCGTCGTCGTGAATTTGAGACCCACGGCGGCCACGATGTCGCCCGCCTGCGCCTCTTGAAGCTCCACGCGCTTGTTCGCGTGCATCTGCAAGAGCTTGCCGACGCGCTCCTTTTTCGACTTCGCCACGTTTTCGACCGCGTCGCCCGTCTTTACCTTGCCGGAGTAGACGCGCAGAAAGCACAGCCGCCCGACGTAGGGGTCGTACTGGAGCTTGAAGGCCAGCGCCGCGAAGGGCCCGGAAGGATCCGCGCGACGCTCATCGGTTTCTCCGGTCTTGGGCCTGACGCCCTTGATCGGCGGAACCTCCGGCGGGCTCGGCAGATACGCGACCACCGCGTCCAGAAGCGGTTGAACGCCCTTGTTGCGAAAAGCCGCGCCGCAAAGCACGGGGACGGCCTTAAGCGAGAGCGTGCCGGCACGCAGCGCGCGGACGATGCGATCCGGGTCGATGTCGCCCCCTTCGAGGTAGGCGGTCATCAGCTCGTCGTCGAAGTCGGCGGCCGCTTCGATCATCTCGTTTCGGTACCGTTCGGCTAATTGCAAAAGATCGTCCGGGACGGGTCCCTCAGTCATGTTGGCGCCAAGCGTGCTTTCGTCAAAACGCAACGCCACGTTGCGGACAAGGTCGATCACGCCCTCGAAACCGTTTTCGGCGCCGATCGGAATCTGCACCGGAACCGGCCTTGCGCGAAGCTTGTCGCGGATCTCGCCGACGACGCTTTCGAAGTTCGCGCCGACGCGATCCATCTTGTTGACGAAGGCGATCTTCGGCACGTGGAACTTGTCCGCTTGCCGCCAGACCGTCTCGCTTTGCGGCTCGACGCCCCCCACCGCGCAGAAGACGCCGATGGCGCCGTCGAGCACACGCAGGGAGCGCTCCACCTCGATCGTGAAATCGACGTGCCCGGGGGTATCCAGAATGTTGATTCGATGGTCCTTCCAGAAACAGGTTGTCGCGGCGGTCGTGATCGTGATCCCGCGTTCCTGCTCCTGGACCATGTAGTCCATCTGGGTGGTACCCTCGTCCACCTCGCCGATCCTGTGGCTGACGCCCGTGTAATAAAGGATCCGTTCCGTGGTCGTCGTTTTCCCGGCGTCGATATGGGCCATGATCCCGATGTTCCGGGTGCGCGCCAGGTCTTTCGCCTTGGCCATGACCAAACTCCGACGGCGGCTCGCGCCGACCCGGGGCCTTGCGGGCCCCTTTATCTTGACGACCGCCCGTTGCGCGATCGAAACAAGAGTCCAACATCAAAACCGCGCGACCTGCCGGTTCGCCGCCGAAAAGCGGCGCCTTGCGTGTCACACGTTCAAATTTTCCTCAAACCTCAACGAACCGATGTTCCGGGCGCGGCCGACGTTGGGGCCGTGCGTCCTGGTGGGATCGTCAGAAGTTCGGTAGTCCCGGCTACCACCCCCTGACGCCGGAAGCCGGGAATTTACCAGCGATAATGACTGAAGGCCTTGTTGGCCTCCGCCATCTTGTGCGTATCCTCTTTCTTCTTGATCGAGGCTCCGCGCATGTTCGCGGCGTCCAGAATCTCCGCCGCCAGTCTTTCCGTCATGCTCTTTTCTCCGCGCGCCGCCGCGTAGGAAATGAGCCACCGCATGCCGAGCGCCGTGCGCCGCTCCGACCGGATCTCCACGGGGATCTGGTAGGTCGAACCGCCGACGCGCCGGCTTTTCACCTCAACGACCGGCCGCACGTTGTCAAGCGCCGTGCGGAAGATCTTCAAGGGATCGTCCTTCGTTTTCTCGGCGACAATCTGCATCGCGCCGTAGAGAATGCTCTCGGCCGTGCTCTTCTTGCCGCTGCTCATCAGGCCGTTGACGAACTTCGCCACCGTCCTGTCCCCGAACTTCGGATCGGGAAGCACCTCTCGTTTTACGACCGCGCGTTTCCGTGGCATGAGGCTCCCCTACTTCGGCCGTTTCGCGCCGTACTTGCTTCGGCCCCGGCGGCGCGTGGCCACACCGGTCGAATCGAGCGTTCCGCGAATGATGTGGTAACGCACGCCCGGCAGGTCCTTCACGCGGCCGCCGCGAATCAGCACGACCGAGTGCTCCTGCAGGTTGTGCCCCTCGCCGGGGATGTAGCTTGTGACTTCGAGCTGATTGGAAAGGCGGATACGCGCGACCTTCCGCAGCGCGGAATTCGGCTTTTTGGGCGTCGTCGTATAGACGCGCGTGCAGACGCCGCGCTTTTGCGGGCAGGCCTGCAAGGCCGGCGCGGTCTTTTTTTCCTCGACCTTTTTTCGTCCGTTACGAACGAGCTGATTGATTGTCGGCATCCGACATTCCTGCTTTCGACAAACTTTCGAAAAAGTGTTGCTCGACCGCCGCTTTATCCCACGCGCGTGGCGTCAGACGCACCGCGCCGGGCGGGCAAGGGAGGCGAGTGTTTAACAAAAAGGCCCGAAGGTGTCAACCGCGTTTGGCGCTTATTGTCGCCTTCGGGCCTGTTTTTTCTTGCGTTATTCCTCGTCGTCCTCGCCGTCGTCGCCGCCGGGCAGATCCTCGTCCAGGTCCTCGTCGAGGCCCTCTTCTTCGTCCAGATCCTCGTCGTCGGCTTCCTCGCCGCCGGCTTCGGACTCGATGTAATCCCCGCCGCGGGAGGCCAGGACGTCTTCGACCGAGTTGAAGGCGCCGGCGCCAAAGCGGCTGAAGTCGCCGTCGAACAGGCCGCCCTCCCCCATCATCATGTCGCCCGCGTCTTCGGGAAGATCGACATCGATTTCCAGCGAGCGGTACATCTCAAGCCCGGTTCCCGCCGGGATGAGGCGGCCCATGATGACGTTCTCTTTCAGGCCGCGCAGCCAATCGACCTTGCCGTTGATCGACGCCTCGGTGAGGACCTTGGTCGTCTCCTGGAAGCTCGCCGCGGAGATGAAGCTTTCGGTCGAAAGCGACGCCTTGGTGATGCCGAGCAGGAGCGGCTTGCCGACGGCCGGCCGGCCATTTTGCGCGCCGACCCGCTCGTTTTCTTCCTGGAAGCGGACCTTCTCCACCTCTTCGCCGTAGCGGAAGTTGGTATCGCCGACCTCCGTGATACGCACGCGGCGAAGCATCTGCCGCACGATCACCTCGATGTGCTTGTCGTTGATCTTGACGCCCTGCAGGCGATAGACCTCCTGCACCTCGTCGACCAGGAAGCGCGCCAGCGCCTTTTCGCCGAGAACGACGAGAATGTCGTGCGGGTTCGAGGAGCCGTCCATGAGCGGCTCGCCGGCGCGGACGTATTGGCCCTCGTGCACGCTGATGTGCTTGCCGCGGGGGATGAGATATTCGCGCGGCTCGCCGACCTCGGGCATGACGACAAGCTTGCGCTTGCCCTTCAGGTCCTCGTCGAAATGCACGATGCCGTCGATCTCCGAGATGACGGCGTAGTCCTTCGGCTTGCGCGCCTCGAACAGCTCCGCCACGCGCGGCAGGCCGCCGGTGATGTCCTTGGTCTTGGTCGTCGCGCGCGGCATCTTGGCCAGCACGTCGCCGGCCATGACCTCGTCGCCCTCGTGCTGCTCGATGATCGCGCCGACCGGCAGGATGTAGCGCGCATCGCGATTCGTGCCCGGAATCTTCATCGTGCCGCTTCCACTCGCGGCCTTGATGGAAATGCGGGGCCGCTGGCGCGGGTCGCGCGGCTCCAGAACGATCTTGCGCGAAAGTCCCGTGACCTCGTCGAGCGTCTCGGTCATCGTGACGCCCTCGATGATGTCGCCGTACTTCACGACGCCGTCCACGTCCGAAAGAATCGGATTCGTGTGCGGATCCCAGCGCGCCAGAAGCTGCCCCGGCTCGATGGTGTCGCCGTTGTTGACGAGCAACACCGCGCCGTAGATCAGGTTGTAGCGCTCGCGCTCGCGGCCCGCGGAGGAGATGATGAGCTCGCCGTTGCGGTTCATCACCGTCGACATGCCCTCGCGGTTGGTCACGATCGACACGTTGTTGAGATGCACCTCGCCCGAGGCCCGCGCGTGCAGCGTGGACTGCTCGACCTGCCGGCTCGCCGCGCCGCCGATGTGGAAGGTCCGCATCGTGAGCTGCGTGCCGGGCTCGCCGATCGACTGCGCCGCGATGACGCCGACCGCCTCGCCCATGTTGACGACGTGCCCGCGCGACAGATCGCGCCCGTAGCACGCCGCGCAGATGCCTCGTTTCGCCTGGCACGTCAGCACCGAGCGGATCTCGACCTGCTCGATTCCGGCGCCCTCGATGCGCTTGACGAGATCCTCGTCGATCATCGTGTTCGCCGGGCAAATCACCTCGTCGTTGACCGGGTCGCGCACATCGTGCAGCGCGACGCGGCCGAGGATGCGGTCGCCAACATGGTCGATGATCTCGCCGCCCTCGATCAGGTTCGAGACGGTGATGCCGTCGAGCGTGCCGCAGTCGGGCTGCGTCACGACCGTGTCCTGCGCGACGTCCACGAGGCGGCGCGTGAGGTAGCCGGAGTTCGCCGTCTTGAGCGCCGTATCCGCGAGGCCCTTGCGCGCGCCGTGCGTCGAGATGAAATACTGCAACACCGTGAGACCCTCACGGAAATTGCTCGTGATCGGCGTCTCGATGATTTCGCCCGAAGGCTTGGCCATCAGGCCGCGCATGCCGGCGAGCTGGCGGATCTGGTTCAGGCCGCCGCGCGCGCCGGAATCGGCCATCATGAAGATGGGGTTGAAGCTGGACTTTCGCTCCCGGGTGCCGTCGGCGCGCTCGAACACCTCGGAGCCCATGCGCTCCATCATCTGCTCGGCGATGCGGTCGGACGCCTGGACCCAGATGTCGATGACCTTGTTGTAGCGCTCGCCGTCGGTGATGAGACCGTCCTGATACTGGCGGCGGATCTCGTCGACCTGCGCGTTCGCGTCCTCGATGGTGACGGCCTTCGACTCCGGGATGAGCATGTCGTCCAGGCAGATCGACACGCCCGCCGTCGTCGCCATGCCAAAGCCCATCGTCCGAAGGCGGTCGGCGAAGATGACCGTCTCCTTGTTTCCGGCCACGCGGTAGACAAGGTCGATCAGCTCGCCGAGTTGGCGCTTGCCGATGTCGCGATTGATCGCGGAGAACGGCACCGCGGACGGCAGGATATCCGAAAGCAGCACGCGGCCTACGGTGGTCTCGACGATCTCGCCGCCGATGCGGCACTTGACGCCCGCGTGCAGGTGCACGGCGCCGTTGTCGTAGGCCGCCTTCACCTCGAGGGGATCAGAAAAGCTCATGCCCTCGCCCTTGGCGCCCGGGCGATGCCGCGTCGAGTAATACGTGCCGAGGACCATGTCCTGCGTGGGCACGATGATCGGCTTGCCGTTGGCCGGCGAGAGGATATTGTTGGTCGACATCATCAGAACGCGCGCCTCGATCTGGCTTTCGATCGCCAGCGGCACGTGAACGGCCATCTGGTCGCCGTCGAAGTCGGCGTTGTAGGCCGCGCAGACGAGCGGATGAAGCTGGATGGCCTTGCCCTCGATGAGCACGGGCTCGAAGGCCTGAATGCCGAGGCGATGGAGGGTCGGCGCGCGGTTCAGAAGAACCGGGTGCTCCTTGATGACCTCGTCGAGGATGTCCCAGACCTCGGACTTCTCTTTTTCGACGAGCTTTTTCGCGCTCTTGATCGTGGTGACGTATCCGCGCTCCTCGAGTTTGTTATAGATGAACGGCGTGAACAGCTCGAGGGCCATCTTCTTGGGCAGGCCGCACTGGTGCAGGCGCAGCTCCGGGCCGACGACGATCACCGAGCGGCCGGAATAATCGACGCGCTTCCCGAGCAGGTTCTGACGGAAGCGGCCCTGCTTGCCCTTGAGCATGTCGGACAGCGACTTGAGCGGGCGCTTGTTGGGGCCGGTGATGACGCGGCCGCGGCGGCCGTTGTCGAACAGGGCGTCGACCGCCTCCTGCAACATGCGCTTCTCGTTGCGGATGATGATCTCCGGCGCGTGCAGCTCCATGAGTCGCTTGAGGCGATTGTTCCGGTTGATCACGCGGCGATAGAGATCGTTCAGGTCGGAGATCGCGAACCGGCCGCCGTCCAGCGGAACGAGCGGGCGCAGATCCGGAGGGATGACCGGGACGACGTCGAGGATCATCCATTCCGGGCGATTGCCCGAATCGCGGAACGCTTCCACCACGCGCAGGCGCTTGGAGAGCTTCTTCTTTTTGGCTTCGGAGGTCGCCTCGAGCATCTCGATGCGCAGCTCAACGGCGTGCTGGTCGAGCGGAAGTTTGCTGAGCAGCTCCTTGATCGCCTCGGCGCCCATGCCGGCGCGGAACTCGACCGGGTCTTGCTCCTCGTAACGGCGAAAGCGCTCCTCGGTGAGCAGCTCGCCTTCCTTGGTGTCCGTCTTGCCCGGATCGATGACGACGTACATCTCGAAGTAGAGGATCTTTTCGAGTTCCTTGTACGTCATGTCGAGCAGCGCGCCGATGCGCGACGGCAGGCTTTTCAGGAACCAGATGTGCGCGACGGGCGTCGCGAGGCTGATATGGCCCATGCGCTCGCGACGCACCTTGCTCTGGATGACCTCGACGCCGCACTTCTCGCAGATGATGCCCCGGTGCTTCATGCGCTTGTATTTGCCGCAGTTGCACTCGTAGTCCTTCACGGGGCCGAAGATTTTGGCGCAGAAAAGCCCGTCGCGCTCCGGTTTGAACGTGCGGTAGTTGATGGTCTCCGGCTTCTTGACCTCGCCATAGGACCAGCTCCGGATTTTTTCGGGGCTGGCCAGCGCGATCTTGACGCCGGGGAAGAACAGCGGGTTCTTGGGTTTGTCGAACAGGCTGATGAGTTCTTTCAAAGCGTTTCCTCCCGATCCGGGACTAATTTTTTATTGTGACGCACGCGTAACGCGCGCGCGGTGATCTTGACTATCATTCCTCTTCTTCGGCTTCGCCGCCGTCGCCGTCCTCGTCGTCCTCGTCCTCGTCACCCTCCTCGTCATCCGGGGAGGCCATGAAGTCCTCGCGCTTGGCGAACAACGCCTCCGCGGCCTCGAAGGCCGAGGGCATTTCGCGCCGCGGTCCGGCCACGTCGCCAAAGGCCATATCCGCGGCCAGCGGCGTGATCGTGTCGTCCTCGAGCAGCGTCACGTCGAGCGAGAGGCTCTGCAACTCCTTGACGAGCACATTGAAGCTCTCGGGCAGGCCCGGTTCCAGGCGGTATTCGCCCTTGACGATCGACTCGTACATGCGCGTGCGGCCGGCCACGTCGTCGGACTTCACCGTCAGGAATTCCTGCAAGCTGTAAGCCGCGCCATAGGCCTCCATCGCCCAGACTTCCATTTCGCCAAGGCGCTGGCCGCCGAACTGCGCCTTGCCGCCGAGCGGCTGCTGCGTCACCAGGCTGTAGGGTCCGATCGATCGCGCGTGGATCTTGTCATCCACGAGATGGTGGAGCTTGAGCATGTACATGGTGCCCACCGTCACCTCGTTCAGGATCGGTTCGCCCGTGCGGCCGTCGAACAAAACCTCCTGGCCGGTTGGCGGCACCTTCGCCAGGTCGAGCGCGCGGCGGATGTCCGCCTCGGACGCGCCGTCGAACACCGGCGTCGCCAGGTGGACACCGCGCGAGAGCATGCGCGCGAAATCCATGATTTCGTCGTCCTTGGCCTTCTTGAGGCGGTCGCGAAGATCCTTGATCGACTCCAGATCGTCGGCGAACACCTCCAGCAGACGCTCGCGCACCTTGGCGGGCGAGAAGTTCGTCGCGATGAGCCGCTCGATCTGCTGCGCGATATGCGACGACGCCCAGCCGAGGTGCGCCTCGAGGATCTGCCCGACGTTCATGCGCGAGGGCACGCCGAGGGGATTGAGCACCATGTCCACCGGCGTACCGTCTTCCAGATACGGCATGTCCTCCGCGGGGACGATGCGCGAGAGCACGCCCTTGTTGCCGTGGCGGCCGGCCATCTTGTCGCCGACCTGGAGCTTGCGCTTGATCGCCACGTAAACCTTCACCATCTTGATGACGCCGGGGGCCATCTCGTCCGAGCGCTTCACGCGCTCGATCTTCTCGTCCCAGCCTTCCTTCACCGTCTCGATCTGCTTGAGAACGGCCTCAACAAGACCGGACAGGCGCGACTCCAGATCGGAATCCGCAAGCGAAAGATGCGCCAGGCGCGCGAAGGGCACGGACTCGATCGCCTCGGTCGTCAGCTCGGCGCCCTTCTTGATCAGCACCTTGCGCGAATTTTCGTCGGTCAGGTCGGAGCTCGCCTTGTGGCCCTTCAACATTTGCCGAACGCGCGTGAGCGCGTTGTCGGTGAAAATGCGGATCTCGGATTCCTGGTCCTTCAGGATCTTGCGGATCTCCGCTTCCTCGATTTGCTTGGCGCGCTCGTCCTTCTCCACGCCCTTGCGCGAGAAGACCTTGGCGTCGAGCACCGTGCCATAGACGCCCGGCGGCACCGTCAGCGAGGTGTCGCGCACGTCGCCGGCCTTCTCGCCGAAGATGGCGCGCAGCAGCTTCTCCTCGGGCGAGAGCTGCGTTTCGCCCTTGGGCGTGATCTTGCCGACGAGGATGTCGCCGGGCTTCACCTCGGCCCCGATGCGGATGATGCCCGAATCGTCCAGATGCGCGAGCATCTCCTCCGAGACGTTCGGGATGTCGCGCGTGATCTCTTCCTTGCCGAGCTTGGTGTCGCGCGAGATGCACTCGAACACCTCGACGTGAATCGAGGTGAATCGGTCTTCCTTGATGAGATTCTCGGAAATGAGGATCGAATCCTCGAAGTTGTAACCGCCCCACGGCATGAACGCGACCGTGATGTTCTGCCCGAGCGCGAGCTCGCCCATGTCGGTCGACGGGCCGTCGGCGACGACGTCGCCCTTGGCGATCTGCTCGCCGAGCTTGACGATCGGCTTCTGGTTGATGCACGTGTTCTGGTTGCTGCGCTGGTATTTGATCAGGTTGTAAATATCGACGCCGGCTTCGGTTTCGTCGTGCTCGCTGTCGTTGACCTTCACGACGACGCGCGTCGCGTCGACCGACACCACCGTGCCGCCGCGCCGGGCCGCGACCGCGACGCCCGAATCGCGCGCGACGATCGCCTCCATGCCCGTGCCGATGACCGGGGCGCTCGTTTTCATAAGCGGCACCGCCTGGCGCTGCATGTTCGCGCCCATGAGCGCGCGGTTCGCGTCGTCGTGCGCCAGGAACGGAATGAGGCTCGCCGCGACCGAAACGAGCTGGTTCGGCGAGACGTCCGTGTATTGGACTTCCTCGCGCGGCACCATGGCAAACTCGCCCTTCTGGCGGGCGGTGACGACGGGGTTTTTGAACCGGCCCTTCTCGTCGAGCTGCACGTTCGCCTGCGCGATCGTGAACTTCTCCTCCTCGAGCGCGGACAGGAACCGCGCGTCGCTCGACACGCGGCCGTCCCCGCCCACCGGGCGGTACGGCGTCTCGATGAAGCCGTACTCGTTGACGCGGGCGTACGTCGACAGGCTCGCGATCAGGCCGATATTCGGACCTTCCGGCGTTTCGACCGGGCAGATGCGGCCGTAATGCGTGTTGTGGACGTCGCGGACCTCGAAACCCGCGCGCTCGCGCGTGAGGCCGCCGGGTCCGAGCGCCGACAGGCGCCGCTTGTGCGTCACCTCCGAGAGCGGATTGGTCTGGTCCATAAATTGCGAAAGCTGCGACGATCCGAAAAACTCCTTGATGACGGCGCTGACGGGCTTGGAGTTGATGAGATCGTGCGGCATGAGCGTGTCGATCTCCTGAAGGCTCATGCGCTCGCGGATCGCGCGCTCCATGCGCACAAGGCCGATGCGATACTGGTTTTCGACAAGCTCGCCCACCGCGCGCACGCGGCGGTTGCCGAGGTGATCGATATCGTCGATCTCGCCGCGGCCTTCCTTGAGGTTCAGCAGGTAGAACACAACGGAAAGGATGTCGTCGCGCGAGAGCGTCTGCTGCTCCATCGACACGTCCAGGCCCAGCTTGTGGTTCATCTTCACGCGGCCGACGCGCGAGAGATCGTAGCGGTCGGCGTTGAAAAACAGGTTCTGGAACAGGGCGGTGGCCGTATCGACGGTAGGCGGATCGCCCGGCCGCAGGCGCTTGTAAATTTCGATCATCGCCTCGATCGGCGTCGTCACCTTGTCGAGCGAAAGCGTGTCGCGCAGCGACGTGCTGATGCGCTGGCTCGGGGCGTGCAGCACCTCCACCCGCTTGATGCCGCGTTCGCGGATAACACCGATAAGCGCCTCGGTGATCTCTTCGCTGACTTCGGCGATCACCTCGCCGGTATCCAGGTCCACCACGTCGGTCGCCACAAACTGGCCAAGCAGGAATTCATCCTCCGCGACGATGCGGTTGACGCCCGCTTTTTTCATGCGCTGCACCGCGCCGGCGGTCACGCGCTTGTCTTTCTTGACGTAAACGGTGCCGTCTTTCTTGATATCCACGGGCGCGATCTGCCCCATCAGCATCTCGGGCTCGAACGCGACCTCCACGAGATTGCCGTCGAGCACCTTCACCGGCAGCTTGCTGTAATACCGGTTGTAGTAAGCCGAAAGGATCTCGTCGCCCGTGTAACCGAGCGCCTTGAGAAGGATCGTGGCCGGCATCTTGCGGCGCCGGTCGATGCGCACGTAAAGGATGTCTTTCGCGTCGAACTCGAAATCGAGCCACGAGCCGCGATAGGGGATGACGCGCGCGTTGTAGAGCAGCTTGCCGGAGGCGTGCGTCTTGCCCTTGTCATGATCGAAAAACACGCCCGGGCTGCGGTGGAGCTGGCTGACGATGACGCGCTCGGTGCCGTTGATGATGAACGTGCCGCTTGTCGTCATGAGCGGGATGTCGCCGAAGTAGACCTCCTGCTCCTTGATGTCGCGCACGCTCTTGACGCCGGATTCGTCGTCCGTGTCGAACACGACCAGGCGGATGACGACCTTGAACGGGGCGGCGAAGGTCATGCCGCGCTGCCAGCACTCGGCGACGTCGTATTTGGGTTTTTCGAGCTTGTAGCAGACGAACTCGAGGCTCGAGCTGCCCGAGAAATCGTTGATCGGGAATACGGATTGAAAAACGCCCTGCAGGCCGATCGCCTCGCGCTTCATCGGGTCAACATCGGTCTGGAGGAAACGGTCGTACGAACGCTTCTGGATATCGATGAGGTTGGGAATGTCGATGACCTTGCGAATCCGGGAGTAGCTCTTTCGGACTCGCTTGACGTTCTTCAGGGACGCGACCATGCGGGTGCTCTCCTTGGGTTGCCGAAACGACGGCGACGGACGATGCCAAACAAAAACCACGGCGCGCCGGCCGGGCCAAACGACCCGGCAGGCGCGAAATACGCGAAACTACTTGATCTCGACGGAGCCGCCGGCTTCCTGGATCTTTTTGGCGATCTCGTCGGCCTCCGCCTTGGCGATGCCTTCCTTGACCGGCTTGGGCGCGCCCTCGACCAGATCCTTGGCCTCTTTCAAGCCAAGGCCCGTGATCGCGCGGACCTCCTTGATGACCTGAATCTTCTGCGCGCCGGCGCTCGTGAGGATGACGTCGAACTCCGTCTTCTCCTCAACCGCTTCGGCCGCCGCGCCGCCGCCGGCCGGCATCGCGCCCATCATCATCGGCGCCGCCGCCGACACGCCGAACTTGTCCTCGAGCTCCTTGACGAGCTCGGACAGCTCGAGAACGCTCATCTTCTCGATAAAGCCGATCACGTCGGCCTTGCTCACTTCCGCCATGTTGATCTCCGTTTTTCGTTGGGGGGGCTCTCGGCCCGCGGGTTTTGCAAAACAGGAACTCGCGCCGGCGGCTCAGGCCGCGGCGGCGCCGTCTTTCTGATCCTTGATGGCGTTCAGCACGTTCAGGAAACTGCGCGGCACCGCCGCGAGCACCTGCACGAAATTGCGCTGCGGGCCGTTCATCACGTACAACAGCCGGGCGAGCAGCTCCTCGCGGCTCGGCAGATCCGCGATCGCGCGCACCTGCGCCTCCGTGACGAGACGCCCGTCGAACATGCCGTCCTTGATGGTGAACTTGTCGTTCGCCTTGGCGAAGGTGACGATCGTCTTCGAAGGAACGACCGGGTCGTCATCCACGATCAGGAACGCGTTGGGGCCTTCGAGATCCTCGAAAAGAGGCGCGTTGCCCGTGTCGCGGGACGCGATGTGCGCCAGCGTGTTTTTCAACACCGCCAGCGACGCGCCCTTGGCCTTTTCAACCTCGCGGCGCAGCTCGTTCATCTTCGCGACGGTGAGACCCGAAAATCCCACGCGCACGACAAGCCGGGCCCGCTCAAACCGTTCGTGCAGCGAACGGACCAGTTCTTCTTTTTGATTACGGTCCAAACACGTCCTCCTTTCCCGTCGCCTCGGCGACGCCCCTCGCGCCGGCGGGCGAAAAGGACCTCGGACCAGGAGCAAAAGCGCGGCGCTCGCGAACGCCGTTCCGTTGCCGTCTTTTCCGGGCCGTCTCCGCGGGCCGAAACCAGGGTCAAACCGGTTTCCATTAAGCCTTTCGGCGCCTTGCTTCTTAAACGACCGTGCCGCGACGAATCGCGGCGGATATCTGTCTCAGCCAATTCCGGGGGACCGCCCCGGAAGCGACGCCGCGCGCCTACACGCGCATGAGCGTCTGAATCTCGGCGGGATCGAGCCGGATGCCCGGTCCCATCGTCGTCGAGATGGCGATCGTGCGCAGATACGCGCCCTTGCTCGTGGCGGGCTTCAGGCGCACGACCTGATCGACAAGCGCCAGCAGGTTCTCCCGCAGCGCCTCTTTCGTGAAGCTCTTCTTGCCGATGACGGTGTGGAGGTTGCCGACCTTGTCGGTGCGAAACTCCACCTTGCCCTTTTTGAACGCCTCGACCGCGGACGTGACGTCAAAGGTGACGGTGCCGAGCTTCGGGTTTGGCATCATGCCGCGGGGACCGAGCGTTCGGCCGAGCTTGGCGATGCCGCCCATCATGTCCGGCGTGGCGATAACCTTGTCGAAATCCATCCACCCGCCCAGGATTTTCTCGACGAGATCCTCCTGCCCGACGAAGTCCGCGCCCGCGGCTTCGGCCTCGGTCGCCTTTTCGCCCTTGGCGAACACCAGCACACGCAGGCTCTTGCCCGTTCCGTGCGGAAGGACGGTGCTGCCGCGGACCATCTGGTCGGCGTGCTTCGGATTGACGCCGAGCCGAAACGAGATATCGACCGATTCGTCGAATTTCGCCGTCTGGGCGGCCTTCAGCAGATCGAGCGCCTCGTCGAGGCTGTGGCGCTCCTGTTCCTCGAATTTGGCGGCGGCGTTGCGGTAATTCTTGCCGTGTTGCGGCATCGTCCTACTCCTTGACCTCGAGGCCCATGCTTCGGGCCGTGCCCGCGATGATGCGGTAAGCCTGATCCGGGTCCGTCGTGTTGAGGTCGTTGAACTTGATGCGCACGATCTCGCGGATCTGATCCGCGGTGACCTTGCCGACCTTGTCGCGATTAGGGACACCGGAACCCTTGGCGATGTTCGCCGCCTTCTTCAAAAGCACCGCCGCCGGCGGGCTTTTCATGACGAAGGTGAACGAACGATCGGCGTAAACGGTGATCAGGACCGGGATAATCATCCCTTCCTGGCTCGCCGTCCGCGCGTTGAAATCCTTGCAAAACTGCATGATGTTCACGCCGTGCTGGCCAAGCGCGGGCCCCACCGGCGGCGACGGCGTCGCCTTGCCCGCGGGACATTGCAGTTTGATCTGGGCCATGACCTTCTTCGCCATTACGGACCTCTTGCGGCTTAGCCTTTTTCGACCTGGTAAAAATCGAGCTCGACCGGCGTCGCGCGCCCGAAAATCGACACCATGACGCGCAGCTTCGACTTGTCGGGGCGGATCTCCTCGACGACGCCCGTGAAATTCGCGAACGGGCCGGCCGTCACGCGTACGGTCTCGCCCTTTTCAAATTCGATCTTCGGTTTCGGGCGCAGCGTGCCTTCCGTGATCTTCTGCGTGATGCGCTCGACCTCCGCCTCCGGGATCGCGGTCGGCCGGGACGTTCCGCCGACAAACCCGGTGACCTTGGGCGTGCTTTTCACGATGTGCCACGTCTCGTCGGTCAGGATCATCTTGACGAGGATGTAGCCGGGGAAAAACTTGCGCGTGCTCGTGCGCTTTTCCCCCTGAACCACCTCGACGACCGGCTCCGACGGGATGAGAATCTCGCCGAGCAGGTGGAACAGATTGCTCTGCTTCATCCGCTCCTCGAGCGATTTCTTGGCCTTTTGCTCGTAGCCGGAATACGTGTGCACCACGTACCATTTCATTTCGTCGTCGTCGTACGCCATGTCTTTCCCCGAACCGTCTCCGATTCGCTCAGGTGAACAAGAAGCCGACGACGTACATCAGCACGCTGTCGCATAGGAAAAGGAACACCGAAAACACGATCGTGATGACGATGACCACCCACGTCGACGCCAGCGTGTCCTGCCGCGTCGGCCAGGCGACCTTTCGCAGCTCACGGCGCACGTCGGCGATAAAATCGACAAGCTGACGAAACGGGCCGGGCTTTTTTTCGTCCGGCTTGCGCTCGGGAGGCGCCTTTTTCGGCGCATCCTTCTTGTCGGTCTTCGTCTTTTTCAGCGGTTCCGCCACGATGATCGCTCTCCCGGGCCCCCGGCCCGAAACGTCGCCGTCCCGTCCCATCCAAACGCCGGCGGCGAATCCGCACCCGATCCGCCGCGCCTTACGCTTGGCCTACTTCGTTTCCTTGTGCAGCGTGTGCTTGCGGTCGAAAGGACAGAACTTTTTCAACTCGACCTTGTTCTGGTTTTTCTTCTTGTTTCGCGTGGTCGTGTAGTTGCGCCTTTTGCATTCGGTGCACTGCAGGATCACGATGTCGCGCGCGCCGGTGGCCATCGCCTTGCTCCTTTTACTTCAGAACCTTGGTGACGACGCCGGCGCCGACGGTTCGTCCGCCCTCGCGGATGGCGAAGCGGACGCCGTCTTCCAGGGCGATCGGGTTGATGAGCTCGATCGTCATTTTCACGTTTTCGCCCGGCATCACCATCTCC
>JAIOHV010000094.1 GCA_019912885.1 bacterium | reverse complement strand
GCGAACGCGCGCGCTCGACATCGGCGCGGGCCGCGGGGCGGATGCCGTGTACACCGCGTACCGGATGAACGGCGTCGCCGCCCGCGCGGCTACGGCGCTGGGGCGCGATGACGAGGCCGCCTGGCGGATCGTGAATGCGCTTCTCGTTCTTGCCGCGGATGCGCCGGACGACGACGCCCCCGCGCGGATCGCGAGCGAGGCCGGCGCGGCCGGCGCGGATCTTTACGGGTGCGTCCTGGGGGCGCTTTCCGCGTTCGCGGCGCCCGCCTTCGCGGGCTCATTCGACGCCGTCGAGGCGCTTTTCGCCGATGCCGCAAACGGCGCGCGCGCGCGGGAGGCGATCGCGGATCGGCTGCGTCGCGGGGAGAGGATCCCCGGATCGAGCGCGAGCGAAAATGGCGGCGCGGCCGATTTCCTTCTGGCCCGCGCGACCGGGATCGACACGCCCGGGGCGCGCGCGGCGAACGCGGTCGCCGAGGCGATCCATGATGCCGGGCATGGCCCGCCGTCGCTCGTATTCGCGTGCGGCGCCGCGACGCACACGCTTGGCCTTGGGCCCGGATCGGCGGCCGGCTTGTTCGCGCTCGCGCGCTGCGCCGGCTGGATTGCCCGCGCGCTGGATGCGCGGAGCCAGACGCCGGGACGTCATTGATCGCCGCGGCGTTGCGCGGCGCGTGACGGCCCTTGCCGGCTCGGCTATTCTTGCGGGCATGAACAGATGGATGACCCGCATGACGGCCGTGGCGCTTGTTTGCCTCGCCTTCGCGGCCACCCCCGCGCTTGCCGAAGACGCCGCGCTTCGCGCGAAGGCCGACGATTATCAAGCGCGGCTGCGCGCGTCGCATGTTCCGGCGTGGGGCGGCATCGTGCAGGTGGTGTACGAAACGCCCGCGCACGAGACGGTCTTCTACTACCGCGGGCAGGGCGACTCGACGATGCACACGAGCTTGTACCTCGCGGCGGAGAGTTTTCGTTACGCCGTGATTGGCGACGCGGACGCCAAGGCGAACGCGATCGCCGCGATCGAGACGCTCGAGCATCACCTGCGCGTCACGGGCAAGACCGGCTACATCGGCCGCTACGTGGGGCCGATTGAGACGCCGTACATGCTTGACTACCTGACGAACGACCAGGTGCGTTTCGGCGCGGGCGCGTACGCGGGCACGTTCTGGCTCTCGGAGAGCAGCTCGGATCAATACGTGGGGTGGTTTTACGGCATGGGCGTCGCGCACTTGCTTCTAGACGACGAACCGACGCGCGCACTCATCCGCTCGATGGTGAAGGAGGTCGTGGACGAATTGATCTCGACGGGCTTTATCATCATCACGGAAAATGGATTCCCCACGCCCGCCGCGCCGGGGCTGAGTGGCAGCGAGCGCATGGCGATCCTTTCGACTGCGTCCGCGATTCTTGGCGCGCCGTACGACTCGATCTACGCGCAGGAGTTCGCGGCGGGCGAGGATACGTACCGCCTCAAGAGCGTCGCGTTTTTCAATAAATACACCGAATATTTCGCCTTCAACCTCAAGCACCTGAACTACGACGCGATCTTCCGTTTCGACGCCGATCCCGACCGCCGCGCGTTTTATCGATCCGTCTTCGGCGACATGTCGCGGCCTTACGTCGAATGGACGCACAACGTCCTGTTTGACTACGTGTGGCTGCGGATGATCGAGGACGACCCGTTGCGGGACGACGTTTCCGGCATCGTCGCCGATGCGATCAAATCGCTGACCGACTTCCCCTCGCCGCCCAATACGGAGGCCTTCAAGACAATTCCGCTTCTGCCGATCGATCCGATCTCGCAGCTTTTCGTCGATGTCCAGGATCTCCTGGGCCTTGGCGAGTTGCTCGGATTTGAGCTGCAAACCGAGGATCCGCACGAAATCGTGAACCGTTGCCCGGTCGAGTTCCTGTGGCAACGCAAGCCGTATCATCTTGTTTGTACGGGCTTTTTCGATCAACACGTCTTTCCCGGCGTGGACTATCTGCTCGCCTACTGGATGGGCCGCTACCACGGCTACATCGATCCCGAGCCGCCAGACGATGACGACGACGACGCGGATGACGACGCCGACGATGACGACGCGGACAATGACGACGACGCAGATGACGATGTGGTCGATGACGATTCGCCCCCGCCGGGCGACGATGACGCGGATGATGACGCCGACGACGAAAGCGGTCCCGAGGGATCGGCCGATGGCGGGGATGACGACGAAGGAGGCGGCTGCGGCTGCTGACGCGCGCGTTGCGCCGACTCCGCCGCAATCTGTGAACGACCTCACTTGTTTTTTCGAGGCCACTCCTCTAGATTATTTGCTTCTGTTAACGCCATTACTTCCAGAGGTGCCGCGATGAAGGTTCGAATTTTGACGCTGTTCACGATCCTGGCCCTGCTGATTTCGGCCGTCGTGAGCTGCGATTCCAGCGAGGAGAACGAGCCCACGCGCTTGGAAACGCTGCCCGGCTCGGGGAATCTGCCCGGCAACACGCAGCCGATCTATAACGGCCTTCCGCCCGACGCTCCCGAACACGCGGCGGTGGTGGGCCTGCATCAGCTCTACAAGCGCGGCAAGACCACGTACGTTTACCAAAAGCCGTTTTGCACCGGCACGCTGATCAGCAAGAGTGTTGTCATTTCCGCGGGCCACTGCCTGGATACGTCAAGCGGCGGATCGACCTTCACGACGCTCGCGCCGAGCAAGGTGGCGGTCTACGTCGGAAACGATCCGTCGGTCGATCTGCTGTCTCACCTCTATACGGTTTCGGAAACGGTCATTCATCCCGCTTACGACCATTGGCAACTTCTGAATGACCTCAGCCTTCTTCGCCTGTCGGCGGAAGTCACCGAACCGCTGACACCGGTGGCGCCGCTTCCCGCGAGCCTCGGCTTCACGGGCGCGGACATCGGATCGACGGTCAACTTCGCGGGCTTCGGCGAGATCGAAGACGGCTCCTGGGGCGTGAAGCTGCAAGCCGACGGGACGCTCGGCGGCCTTGGTTGCTCGGTGCCGGGGTGCGGCGATGCCGGCGACGCGGCGACACAGGTTTCGTATTCGCAAGGCGACGGCGGACCGTGCTTCGGCGACAGCGGCGGCCCGATGTTCGTGTATCGCAGCGGCACGCCGTATGTCGGCGGCCTGACCTCCTACGGCGACTCCTACTGCACAATCTACGGAGTCAGCACGCGCGTGGATGCGTTCGAGTCGTTCGTCAATTCCTTTGTGGGAGTTGCCCAGGACTGCTCCGCGGACGGCTTCTGCAACGGCGACTGCGCGCCGGGTGACGATCCGGATTGCTCGACCGGCAGCGACTGCGGCAACGGCACCTGCGACGCGGGCGAAAGCTGCGATGGACGCAACGGCACCACGTCCTGCTCCGCGGACTGCCCCGGCAAGACCGGCGGCAAGCCCTCCGGCCGGTTCTGCTACGTCGGCGGCGTTTGCGAAGGCCCCGGCTGCTGAGGCAGAGCATGAGGCTGAAAGGCTGAAAGGCTGAAAGGTCATCACAGGAATCGCGTAGAACGCGAATACGATCCCGAAAACCGCCGCCCCCTTCCGGGCGGCGGTTTTATTCTATGAGCCGCCTCTTTCCGGCGATCGGCGACGGACTACAGACTTCCGCACTAACGAATTATGATGGCGGCGGCGACGCGGCGTTGGAGACCTGTTTGGCCCCCGTGTTCTCCGTGTCTTCCCCGTGCCCACTGTGTACCGTAGGAAGAGTTGAATGACAGAATCAATCGTCAAAATTGGATTGGTGCAGATGCGCTGCACGGGCGACCGCGACACCAATCGCGCGACGGCCGAAGCCGGCGTGCGTGCATGCGCGGCGGACGGCGCGAGCGTCGTCGTGCTGCCGGAGCTTTTTGCGTCGCTGTATTTCTGCCAGACCGAGGACCACGAAAATTTCGATCTGGCCGAGCCGATACCGGGGCCGTCGACCGAGCGCTTTTCCGCACTCGCGCAAGAGCTTGGCGTCGCGATCGCCGTTCCGGTTTTCGAGCGGCGTGCGCCCGGCGTGTATCACAACAGCGCGGCGATGATCGGCGCGGACGGCGGCGTGCTTGGCGTGTATCGCAAAATGCACATCCCTGACGATCCGGGGTTCCACGAAAAGTTCTACTTCACGCCCGGCGACCGGGGATTTCCCGCGTACCGCGTCGGCGGGCTGTCGGCCGGGCTTCTCATTTGCTGGGATCAATGGTTCCCGGAGGCCGCGCGCCTCGCGACGCTCGCGGGGGCCGAAGTGCTTTTTTATCCCACCGCCATCGGCTGGAAGCCCGGCCGCGACGACGAGACCGAGGCGTATCACGGCGCCTGGCAAACGGCGATGCGCGGGCACGCGGTGTCGAACGGCGCGTACGTCGTCGCGGTCAATCGCGTGGGCGCCGAGGGTGCCTTGCGTTTCTGGGGCCGGTCGTTTGTCGCCGATCCGATGGGACGCGTGATCGCCGAGGCGGGCGGCGAGGCGGAAAACCTCGTCGTGCCGATCGACCGCGCCCTCGTCGAGCGGACGCGGCGGGAGTGGCCGTTTTTGCGCGACCGCCGCGTCGATGCGTACGGCGGATTGCTTGCGCGGTTTCTCGATGAATAACCGCATTCACCACGGAGGACACAGAGACCAAGAAATGATTTAAAAGTCTCGCGCGGCGGTCATCCTGAGGGTCGCGAAGCGGCCCGAAGGATCTGGCCGCGTCCCAGAAGAGGCGTGGCCGTTACCTGGGGCCAGCCGATCCTTTGCTTCGCTCAGGATGACGAGCCCGGAACCGGCTGCTGAATTTCGAGCCTCTGTGTCCTCCGTGTTCTCTGTGGTGAAATCCAAAATAGGAAGAGACCGTTGAACGCACGTTCAAAAATACCGACGCCGCGCGAGCTGGGTTTTTCGATGCCGCCGGAGTGGGCGGCGCACGACGCGACGTGGCTGACCTGGCCGCGCGATCCCGGCACGTGGCCGGGCAAGCTCGCGTTCGCGCGGCACGCCATGGCGCGCTGGGTGCGCGAGATCGTGCGCGACCGCCCGTCGGCCTCGGCTCGCCAAAAGCCGCCGCGCCCCCCCGAGCGCGTCGAGATCAACGTTTGCGACGCCGCGCAAAAGGCGAGCGCCGCGCGCCTGTTGCAGGATTGGGACATCGATCTTTCGCGCGTCGGCTTTCATACGAATCCGTCCAACGACGTGTGGATCCGCGACTACGGTCCGATCTTCGTGACGCGCGCCGAGGATCGCGGCGACGGATACGGGCGGATCGCTTGCGTCGATTTTTCGTTCGACGCGTGGGGCGGAAAGGGCCGGCAATATTACGGCGACGAATACGGTCTGGACGGCAAGATCGCGCGGCGCATCGCGAAGGAGCTTGGCGTGCCGCGCTTCGCCGTGCCCGACGTTATGGAAGGCGGCGCCATCGACGTGAACGGCGCGGGCACGCTCATGGCCGCGCGCGATTGCGTCATCAATCTGCGCCGCCGCGCGGGACGGACGCCGGCCGAACGACGCGCCCACGTCGAGCGAACCTTCGCGGACTTTCTCGGTCAGACGCATTTTCTCTGGGTGGACGATGTCGCGATCGAGGGCGACGACACCGACGGGCACATCGACAACCTCGCGCGATTCGCCGGCAAGCGGACGATTGTCACCGTCGTCGCCGAGGATCGGAGCGATCCCCTGTTCGAGCCGCTGAAAAAAAACGAGCGCGCGCTCGCGTCGGCGCGCGGCGCGGACGGGCGGCGATTCGACGTCGTTGCCGTGCCGGCGCCGCCGGCGTTCCGCTACCGCACGCGGCGCTGGGGAAAACCGGTGCGTTGGCGGTATCCGGCAAGCTACGCGAATTTCTACATTGCCAATCATGTCGTCCTCGTGCCGACGTTCAGCACCGCGTCGGACCTTCCGGCGCTCGAGGCGCTGGCGAAGCTCTTCCCGGATCGCGACATCGTCGGCGTGGACTCGTGCGACTACATCCTCGGGCAGGGGGCGGTGCACTGCTCGACGCAGCAGCAGCCGGCCGCGGGAGCGGCGCGTTGAACGCTCGGCGCGACCGGCGCGGGACACTGGCGGCCTCGCGGCGCGCCAACGCGCTTTTCGGCGCGTGCCTCGTGCTGATGGTGGCGATCGCCGCGTGGTGGGTCGTGTATTTCGGATCGTCGATCGAGGAGCGCCACGCCGGCGCGATCGAGCGCCTGCATCACCGCGCGCAGATCCTCGCGCTGCAACTGGGCAACGCCCGTACGGCGATCCCCCCCGCGACGGAGCTTGCCGAGCAGGGGCTGAGCATGATCCCCACGGATCCGGCGATCGGCGGCTACGTGCTGGCGCCGGACAGGCCGGCGTGGTCGGTGACGCCGATGTCCGAGCGCGTCGCCCAGATCGAGGCCAAATATGTCCGCCAGAAGATCATGCTGATCGGCGAGGGCACGATGCTGTTCACGATGCTGCTCGTGGGCGTTGCGATGTTGCATCGCCTGGTGCAGCTCGAGCGCCTGTACCGCTCCGAGATGGACCGGTTCCTGCGCATGGTGACGCACGAGCTGAAAACGCCGATCGCGGGACTTTCGTCGCTGCTCGAATCGATGGCGCTCGGCCGGGTGGAGGACGACGAGCGGCCCCGGCTCGTTCAGCTCGGCTTGCAGCAGGTCACGAGGCTTGAGCATCTGGTCGGCAATATCCTCATGACCAACCGCGTGCGCCGGGGCGTCGCCGAACCGCGGACCGAGACGCTCGATCTCGACGCCTTTACCCGCGAGGTGCTCGACGCACGCGCGTTTGCGCGCCGTTTCAACACCATCCCGGAAATCCTGGCCGACGGCGCGGCCAAAGTTCGTGCCGACCGTGACTGGTTGCGAATCATTCTCGACAATCTTCTCGACAATGCGGAAAAATACGGCGAAGGCGTCCCGTGCCGCATCGAGATCGGCGCCGCGGGCGACCTGGCGCGCTGGACGATCGCCGACTCGGGCTCGGGCATCGCCCCGGCGTACATCGAGCGCGTGTTCGATCCGTATTTTCGCGCGCCGGAGACCGAACGCCGGCAGGGAACGGGTCTGGGGCTGTCGATCTCGCGCGATCTGGCGCGCCGGATGGGCGGCGACCTCGTGGCCGCGAGCGCCGGCACGGGCCAGGGCGCGCAGTTCGAATTGACGTTGCCGCGGGAGATGGCATGAACAAGGGACGCGTGCTGCTGGTCGAGGACGATGAACTGATCGGCTCGACCGTCGAACTGAACCTGAAACGCGAAGGCTACGAGGTCGACTGGACGAGGCTCGGCGAACCGGCGACGCGCCGCGAACGCGCCGCCGACGTTGATCTCATCATCCTCGACATCATGCTGCCGGACACGGACGGCGTCACGATCCTGAAGCATCTGCGCGAGGCCGGGGTGACGACGCCGGTCATGATGATGACCGCCCGCGAGGAAGTGGAAACGAAGATCGGCGCGTTCGAGACCGGCGCGGACGACTATCTGACCAAGCCGTTTCACGTCAAGGAACTTCTCGCGCGGGCCAACGCGCTCATCCGGCGCAGCCAATCCGAGCGCCATCTGGCGACAAGCGAAATCCTGCACATCGGTCCCTACCGCGTGAATCCGCAGACGCGCCACGCCGAAACCCGCGAGGGCCCCGTTCAACTGACGGCGAAGGAAGTCGATCTGCTCGCCTACTTCCTGCGCGGCGAGGGCGTCACGCGGTCCCGCGCGGATATCCTGGAAGAGGTGTGGGGGATGGAAGTCTACGTCTCCGAGCGCACCATCGACAATTTCATCGTCCGCTTCCGGAGACTATTCGAGGAAGACCCGGACAACCCACGCCGTTTCGTCACCGTCCGCGGCGTCGGATATCGCTTCGAACGCGTCGATTCCTGAAACTTCCCGTGGCGGCAACGCGCGGAAGTTTTCCCCAAACGCGCGGACAAACCTGAAAATATTCGCTCGTTTAGATTCCCTGCCCCCCATGCGGCTCACAAAATGGAAAAAAAGCTTCCGACGTCCAGAATTTCCGTTGAACAATGCTGAACTTTTTGTACGATGAATCCGATTCATTGACATGCCCTTTTGTCGAATTCGAACGGACGATTTGAACTCGATTGTCGAACTCATTGAAATTTAGGATTTTTTCTGGACATTACCGTCCCGGCGGTCTTAGAATTTCGCGCGTCGGTACGACACGCGCGCCCCGTTCGCGTACGCGGCAGATAGTTTCTGTCCGCGCGCGCGTCGAGGTAATTTTATGTGCGCAAATCGCCATGAGGGCGACGCGGGGCAAAAGCGCGTCCTTGTCGTCAACGACAATGCGTTGCAGCGGCGAATCGTCGGCACGATCGTCGAGCGCATGGGGCATGCGGTCCGATTCGCGGCCGACGGTGCGGAAGGGTACGCGGTCGCGAAGGCCGAGACCTTCGACCTGATCATCCTGGATCTCTACATGCCCAAGCTCGACGGCTGGAAGCTGTGCCGTCTCTTGCGCGAGGCGCCGCGCGAACATCTTCGCGGCGTGCCGATCCTGATCCAGTCCGCCACGTTTTCCGGCATCGACACCGAAACGGCGTCCCGCGAGGTCGGCGCGGACGGTTTCATCGCGTTTCCGTACACGTCCGAGGAGCTTCAGGACACCGTCCGCAAACTCCTCGCCGGAGTGACGGTGCGCCGGCGGCTGTCGATCCTGATCCTCGCCACGGATGCGTTGGGCGACGAGATCGAGGCGAGCGCCGTTGATCGGGGCGATGTCGAGCGCGTCTCGACGCCGGACGCGGTTCTGGCGAGTTTCGCGCGGCGCATGCCCGACGTTGCGCTTATCGACACGGCCTTCGCCGGCGAGGACGTGCTCGGCCTGGTCGCTCGCTTGCGTGCGCCGGGCGCGCCGACGGTGGTGCTCGTCGCCGCGAGCGGCCGCGACGATTCCGTCGCCGATCGGGCGATCGAGATCGGCGCGGACGGCGTGCTGCATCCGCCGCGGACCGCGGAAACGTTCTGGGCGCTTTACGATCGCGCGAGCCGCGAGCGCGCGCTGTTGCGTGTCGAGGAGTTGCTCGAACAGCGCACGCGCGATCTGGCCCGCAGCGAGCAGCGATGCCGCTGTTTTTGGCAGGATGCGCTCGACGGCGTTTTGACGTTGGAGCCCGACGGAAAGATCATCGACGCGAACGTTTCGTTCGCGGCGGCGATCGGCCAGACCGCCGAGGGGCTCGCGGGCGCGGCCTTCGCCGATCTTGGCGCGGACGAGGAACGCGACGAGATCACGGCATCCGTCGTGCGCGCGGCGGCCGGCAAGTCGTCCTCGTTCGAGGCGCGCTTCCGCGGCCCGGACGCCCGAACCGCGTGGCACTGGGTGAAGATGCGCCCGCTGCGCGATCCGCTCACCAACGAGATCGTCGCCGTTCACGTCATCGCCCGCGACGTCAGCGAGCGCCGCGCCGCCCAGCGCGCGCTCGCCGACAAGGAGGCGCGGCTTCGCACCATCCTGTCGACCGCGCCGGACGCGATCGTGGAGTTGGACAACGCGGGTAACCTCCTTTGGCAAAACGACGCGGCGCGCCGGCTGTTCAGCGACGGCGCGCTCGGCCGCCCGTACTGGGAGACGATCGCGCCCGCCGCGCGCGGCGATTTCGTCCGGCAGGATCCCCTGTCGCTTTGCGACAAACGCATCATGCACGGCGAGGCCGAGCCGCGCCTGATTTCGTGGCGATGCGGCCCGGTTCGCGACGACGCGGGCCACCGCATCGGCGTGATCGCGGTCGGCCGCGACGTGACCGATCTGGACCGGCGTGAACGCGATTACCGGCGAATGCTCGATTTGTGGCACGAGTCGCAGCGCATGGAATCGATCGGCGCGGTCACGAACATGCTCGCGCATGACTTCAACAATACGCTGCTGTCCATCCTGGGGTTCGCGGAACTGATCGGCGAGTCGCTGCCGCCCGAAACCGAATCGGTCGAGGATCTGCGTTTCCTTATCGGCGCCGCGCAAAAGGCGAAGGGGCAGATTCAAAACGTTCTCGCGTTCGCGCGGCACGATCGCACGACAAAGGCCGCATTCGATCTTCGCGCCGTCGTTCGCGAGACGTTGCATCTTCTGGATATCGTCGCTCCGCGCCCCCGGCCGATCGTCTTCGAAGTGACCGAGACGCCATGCGTCGTGCTCGGCGATTCCCGGCAGATTCGCCGCGCGATCGTCGAGCTGTTGCTTTCCGCCGATCGCGAATCGGCGGAACCGATCCGCGTCGCGGTGGAAACCTTCGCGCCCAGGGATCGGTCGCCAAGCGCCCGGCTTGTCGTCTCGCGGCCGATGCCCGCGGATACCGCCGACCTGGTCGCCGACCTGATCGAGCGGCAGGGCTACGCGGACGCGGCCGCCGATCCCGCGCACTTCGTCGCCGTGCGCGTGCTTGGCGCGCACCGCGCGACGCTCGCGTGGGAGAGCGGCGAAAACGGCGTGCTGACCTTGCGCGCCACCTTCCCGCCCGTCAGCGCGTCCGACGAACGCCGCGGCACCGCTTGAACCGAAGATCGGAAACGGCGTTGTCACCCTGAACGAAGCGAAGGGTGAAAAGACTCGTACGAGCGTTGAAAAACGGACTCTCCTCTTTTCTATTTTCCGTTTCCTGTTTCCTGCCTCCTCTTTCCTCTTTCTTCGACCGGCGTTTGCTTTTCGCCGACGGCGTCGCTACCTTGAAAATATGGACCGCGAGATCTTCCCGAACGAGCAGGAAATCGCGCAGATGCAGGTGCTCATCATGAAGCTCGCCTCGGGCGTCCTGACGCAGAATTTCACGCGCGAGGAATGGGAGTTGATCACGCGCATCCGCGGCTCGCGCGAGACGATCCTGCGCATCCTCCACGAAGAACTGGCCCAGGTCGCCAAGGCCAACACCCGCGGCCGCGACAAGATCAAGAACCTCACGCGGATGATCGAGAAGATCTGCGGGTAGCGGCGCCGTAGCGCCAGGGCCAGGGCGGTATCGACCGCGCACTCCGCTTCGCTTCGTTTGCGGCCCTGACACTCGTCATGCGTCGTTCGTCACTCGACACTTTCCTGTCATTGCGCCCGCGCGATCCCGCCCGTAAAATCACGGCCTCTCGATTTCGCGGGGAGACCAGATGCCTTCAGATCGAATCCGAAAAACGACCGGCGCGCCGTTTGTTATCGCCGGTTTTCTTGCCGTTTTTGCGCTGGCCTTCCTTGCCGGCTGCGACGCGGGCGACGGGCCCGAAGCGGATCTGACCGACGACGAAATGGAAGATTTCGAGAACCCCGGCGGCGAAGGCCCCGAGGTGCTTTTCGAACCCGACGCCTCGCCCGTTTCGCTGATCCCGCAACCCAACGATCTTCTGACGCGCGAGGACCCAACCACCGTTACCGGCCGGCGCGTCAACGTGCCGATCGAAGGGCCGAGCGATTTCATCCGCGAGCTGCGGCGCCGCCTGCGCGGCCTGGACGGCTTCGGCACGTTCCAGAACATCGTCGTCTCGTTTTCCGAGCCGATCGATCTGAAAACGGTCGGCGACAAGACGGTCTATCTCGTCAACGTGGATCCGCGTTCCGAGGGGTATGGCGAATTGGTGACGCTTGACCTCGGCAAGGGCTTCTTCCCGAAAAATCTCCTTAACACCGAGGGCTTTTTCACGAACGACGAGATGAAAGACGCGGACAGCGCGATCTACGCGCCGGGCAACCGCGTCGACTGGTACGAGGACGAAACGAACACGCTGATGATCCGGCCGCTCTTGCCGCTGCGCCAAAGCACGACCTACGCGATCGTTTTGACCGAAGCGCTGCTTGGCGAGGACGGCGAACCCGTGCGCGCGCCGGAATACTTCACGCACGTCACCTTCCCCACGCAACGCGACGCCCTCGTTGACGCGGCGGATATCCTGGTGCAATCGCGCGGGGTGCGCCGCGACGAAATCGCGTTCGCGTGGCAGTTCACCACGATGACGATCACGCAGCCTCTCGAGGTCCTGCGCGAGGGGCTGTACGGGCGCGGGCCGTTCGCGTGGATCACCGACGAGTTGTGGCCGAAACTGACGACGATCCACGATTTTTCCATCGAGGTTCAGGAGAACAAGACGCCGAACGTGCTGGATGCGAGCTACTTCGCCAAGCTCCTGGCGTTCGTCGATCTTCTGCTCGGCGAGGGCACGGTGCCGCTTGGCGTCATGATCCCGCTTGAGAACGTCGATTACATCGTTTCCGGCAGCTACACGACGCTCAGTTTCCTGGAGACGAAGGACCGTGTGTTCAACGTGGATTTCGACACCGGCGAGGCGGAATACGAGCCCGAGGAGGTGACGTTCTTCATAGCCATTCCCAAGGAAACCGCGCAGCACAAGCAGCCGTTCCCGGTGTCGTTTTTCCAGCACGCGAACGTGCGCAACCGGCTCGACATCATCGCGATCGCCGACGCGCTGGCGAAGGAAGGCATCGCGACGATCGGCATCGACGCCGCGGAGCACGGCCCCGAGAGCTACGTCAACGCGCTGTTCTACGTGCTCGAGGGCCTGACGCGGCGCGACCTCGGAAACGCGTCGGAGTTTCCGACCAAGCTCATCGCCGGGCTGATCCTCGGCGTGTTTTATCCCTCGATCGACACCTCCGGGATGGACGCCGAGGAGATGATGCATGTGATGCGGGAGCAGACGTTTCTCGGCGCGCTCCTTCACGGCCGCGCGGTGGACACGCAAAACGACGGCCTGCCGTTTTCGGGCGCGTCGTTCTACTCCGCGGACATCTTCCGCACCGTGGATATCTCGCGGCAGACGGTCTTTGACCTCATGCAGGGCGTGCGCGTCATCCGCCACATGGGCGAGGACTGGAACGGCAACGGCGAAATCGACCAGGTCGAAGGCGACTTCGACGGCAACGGCGTCGTCGATATCGACCCGGACGCGCCGATCTACTTCACGGGCATGAGCCTGGGATCGATCCTCGGCATTCCGTTCGTCACCATCGAGCCGGAGATCAAGACGGCCGTGTTCAACGTGCCGGGCGGCGGCCTGACGGACGTGCTCCTGCGCACGACGATCCCGAACATCAACACGTCCATCCGCACCGACCTCGTCGGCCCGGTCGTGATCGGCCAGCCCGATCCGCACACGGGCGACGTGGCGGTGACGATCAGCCTGGAGCCCGCCTCCAACCCCTTCGCGCACGTGGTGCTGCACCCGGGCGCGCGCGTGACCCTTCGCAATCAGGACTCGAACGAGTTCGCCGACGAAATCATGGACGAGCTCGGGAACTTCTCGCTGGCCGTCGCGGCGGACAAGGGCGACATGATGCGCCTGACCGTCGCCGATCCGGCGAGCGGCGACGTGCTCGACGAGGTGGAGTGGTCCTCGCGCTACCGGGGCCTGGGCGTGCCGCGCAATACACCGGAGGCGCGTTCGTTCATCGACACCGCGCAGTGGGCGGTGACGCTTTCGGATCCTGTCGGCTTCGCGCCGCACCTGTTTCTCCGGCCGCTGCCCGGCCGCGAGCCGCGCGCGTTCCTCATGCAGATGTGCTCGCCGGATACGGCCATTCCGCTGAACAACGGCGCCGCCATTGCGCGCGCCGCCGGCGTCATGGATTTTGAGCACGCGGACAATCTGCGCGAGCTCGGCGCGTTCCAGGATCACCGCATCTCGTTCAAGGCGGCGAACTATCCTCTTCAGAGCCACGCCGATCAGGCCTGGCGCGTTCATCCCGCGTTCAACCACGAATATCTGCTCGCGCCGCGCGCCGACCCGTATTCCATCATGTACAGCATCGCGGGCCGGGCGCAGGCGGCGGCCTTCCTCGCCTCGAACGGCGAGAACGTCATCGACAACCTCATGCTGCTGGTGCCGCCGGAATGGCGCGCCGTGCCGCTCGATCCGGAGAATCACTTCTGATGCGGCCCAACCGTAACCCTCTCCGATTCGCCGTCGCGGCGGCGCTCCTTTCGGCAGTCGCGATCCTTGGCTGCAACCCCGGTGACGGCGAGGACGACGAGGACAGCGCGCCGGGCCTGGTGCTGGCGCTGTCGTTCGAGGACGCGCGCGACGTCGCGCTTTCCGGCGGAACGCTCACGGCCACCGACCCCGAGGAAGCCTTCACGCGCGGCATCGACGGCAACGGCTTCTGGATGTCCGAGGGCAACGTCATCGCCCTGCCCGCGCTTGGCCGCGTGCCGCCCGCGGCCGGGACGATCGAGTTCTGGATCCTCCCCAAGGCCGTCTGGCACGACGGCCTGTCGCGCCGCCTGTTGACGATCGGAGGCCAGGAGAATTTCTCCATCGTCAAGGACGCGCAAAAAAGCTTCCTCAACTTCATCCTCCACGGCGAGGCGCTCGGATTCCCGGTCGACGAGGATCTCATCGAATACTGGGGCTTCACGTTCTATCGCCCCGAACTCTGGACCACCGGCTGGACGCACGTCGCCATCACCTGGGACGGCGTCGGCGAGCGCACGGATGAAGCGGTGCGTCGCGTCTATCTGAACGGGCTGTTGCGAAACGAGCTTGTCGATCGCATGCCGTCGTTTTCCGTGGATGCGCCGCTCATTATCGGCGCGCTGGCCGACGAGCAGGCCGCGGACGCGATCATCGACGAGCTGCGAATCTACAGCCGCGCGCTCTCCGCGGACGAGATTCGCGCGCGCGGCGATATCGCGAAATATCGCCTGATTCACGAGCTGCCGATCATTCCGACGCCGAGCCCCTATGGCGTCAAGGACGAACCCGATTTCGAGATCGACGGGCAAACGCGCATCGCCGTCGCGCCGGAGTGGATCGAGCGCCTGGACCCGCTGCTGGCGCGGTTGCAAGACGCCATCGAGGACGCCACGGGCTTTTCGCCCGCGATCGTCGCGTCCAATACCGTCGGCGAGATCGCGAACGTCATCGCCGTCGGTACGACCGGCAACAACCACGTGTTGCGCGAGATCGCGCGCGACCGCAAGCTCGCCGTCAACACGACGAACCTGCGCGCGGGCGGATACGCGCTCGAGGTGTTCGAGAACGCGGTGGCCGTCGCCGGCGTATCCTACGCGGGCACGGTGCACGGCCTCGGCAGCCTCATCCGCGCGGCGCGGCACCTGCCGGCCGCCTGGCCGCCGGTGACGATCTCCGACCGCGCCGATTTCCCGATGCGCGCGACCGAGCTTCCCGGCACGGGCGGAGCGGCGACCGACGAGGTGCTGCGTCGCCTCGCGTACCTTTCCGAACTGAAACTCACGCACGTCCTTCTGCCGGGGGATTTTTACTTCGACCTGGACAACGGTTTCGTGCGCGACGACGCCATCGCCCTGTTTGCGGCGGTGCGCGATTTCGGCATGGAGCCGGTGCCGCAGCTTCCGCTCTATTCGAACGCGGCGCGCGTCGTCGCCGAATGCAACGCGCGCGGCTTCGACTGCGAGGAAGGCGCGACCGGCGACACCTGCCCGCTTGTCGAGGACATGTACGAGGACATCCTGCGCCCGGTGTTCGAGAACATTGCGGCGCATCTCGAGCCGCGCGCCATTCACATCGGCCACGACGACGTGCGCGGGTTCAACCTCAACCCCGTGTGCGCGGGCAGCGGGCAGGCGCCCTCGGAGCTGTTCGCGTATTCCGTGCACCGCATCGTCGGCCTGATCGAGGACACGAGCCCCGGCGCGCAGATCATGGCGTGGGCGGATATGATCCTGCCGACGCAGAATGCTGGCCGCCTGAACGTGTCGCCGCCGGGTTCGGATCGCGAACCGCCGGATGTGCTAACGCTCGTGCCGACCGACATCGTGTGGAACGTTTACCTCGACACGAATTTCGCGGCGGGGCTGTATTTCTTCGGTACCGGGTCGTTTGGCGCGCTGGCCGAGGCGGGCGTAACGCAATACACCGCCGGTCCGACCGGTCCCGGCACGACGCAGTCGTTCATCTGGATGCGCACCGCGTTCGAAAACGACGCGCTCGGTTTCGTCGGCCGGCCGCAAACCGACGATGGTTTCGAGAACGATTTGTGGAACTGGCTGCCCGCCGCCGCGGAGCACGCGTGGACCTATTGGGCGCCCGGCGACCCGACGGCGATCAATTACGATTACGACGCGCTGAACAATGCCTACGGCAGCTACTAGCGATCGCCGCGCGGGCAGAACCGCGACCGTCAGAGCCGCGACCGTCAGGGAGCGGGTATGCCGAACTGGGGTTCGGCGTTCCCAGGCCGGCCCCGCGACCGTCAGAGCCGCGACCGTCAGGGAGCGGGTGGCTTCGCTTGGGCACTTCACGCCGGCGACGCTCCTTTCGCCTCTTTTCGTCTTCCTCGTCTTCCTCACCGCCGGCTGTTTCAGCTACGGGCCGGGCGGCGCCGTTGACGCGGCCATTCCCCGGAAAAGCGCCGCTGAGATCGACGCTTTCTCCTACGACCGCGCGGCGGACATAAACGCGCGCCTTACCGGCACGCACGCCACGCGCGAAGGCTACGTCGTCCACGAACTGAAGTGGGACGGCAAGGATTTTCCCCGCGTCCGCGAGCAGCACGGCAAGGGCTATTTCTTTGCGCCGAACGACAAATCACGCAAATACCCGGCGCTCGTCGTCATCCCGCCGACCGGCGGTCCGTACGACATGGTCGTTCCCTTCGGCGACTACTTCGCCGAGCGCGGCTTCGTGGTGATCGGCCTGCGCCGGCGCGAGTCGTATTTCACCGCCGACAAGGACATGGAGCAGAACCGCCAGCTCATGCAGCAGGGCGTTGTCGACGTGCGGCGCGCGCTGGATTATCTGGAGACGCTCGAATACGTCGATCGTGACCGCGTGGCCGTCATGGGAATTTCGCTCGGCGGCATTCTCGGCGCGCTCGCGATGGAGTCGGACGGGCGCATCAAGGCCGCCGCGTTTGTCGTTTCCGCCGCGCACCTGCCGGAGCTCGTCATCACGAGCGGTTATACACGCGTCGGCGAGCTGCGCGATGCGATGATGCGCGAGGCGAACGTCGGCCTCGATGAATTGCCCGCGCTCGCCCGGCGCGAATGGGCGCGCGTGGATCCGGCGTCTTACGCCGACAGGCTCGACCCCGCGCGCATCGTGATGGTGAATGGCGCGTTCGACGACATCGTCACCCGGCCGGTCGTCATGCGGACCTGGGAAACCTACGGCCGGCCGCGCCTGCACTTTCTCCCGTGCGGGCACTACACGATGATGTTCTGGGCCGATCGCGCCAACCGGAAGATCCACGAGCACTTTGTCGAGGTTCTCGATCTGCCGCCATCGTCATCCTGAGGGCCGGGAAGTGGCCCGAAGGATCCCGCCCGCGCCGGCCGGCGTGAACGCCGTTGACAGGCGCGAGGCCAGATCCTTCGCTTCGCTCAGGATGACGGCTCGCTCGCCCAGGATGATGGCTCGCTCGCGGACCCTGGCGCTCCGGGCGGTTCCGTTTCTCGGAACGCTCCTGTTTTTGGCGACATCCTCTTTCGCGGGCGGCGGCCCGGACGCGGGCGGGTATGTTTGGCGGGAGGCGCCGTTTTTCGACATCGATACGGCGAACGCCGATGAGGTTTCGCTTGGCGACGATGTTGCGCGCACGGTGGATCTGGATTTTTCCTTCCCCTTCTACAGCGTGGACTACGACGAGGTGTGGGTCGCATCGAACGGTTACATCGCGTTCGAGTTCCCGGACATCACGTTTCTGAATGAGTGCCCGCTGCCGAACCCCGGCATGCCGAACGGCTCGCTCTACGTCTATTGGGACGATCTCGTCCCGCCCGCCGGCGGCGCGGTGCTCGCCGAAACGCGAGGCGCCGAGCCCTATCGCCATTTCGTCGTCACGTTCGACAACGTGGCGCTGTTCGGATCGGCCGCCAAGCTCACCGCGCAGGCGGTGCTGACCGAGACGACCGGCTGGATGCAGCTTGCGTTCGCCGACGCCGCGGAGGGCGGGTTCGATGCGACGGTCGGCATCGAAAACCAGGACGGAACCGCCGGGCTCACGGTCGGCTGCGACGGGTTTTTCCTTACCGACGGCGACGCGATCTTCCTTGGCCGCCTTCCGGTGACCAACGTGCGCGGCGAGGGCAACGAGGCGGGATTTTTTCTCGCGTGGGACGACCCCACCGCGGCCGAGCGCTACGAGGTGGAGCGCCAGGCGCCCGGCGAGGCGGGCTACACGTTTCTCGCCGAAACCTACGAGCCCCGCGCGTTTGACGGCGGGCTCGCCGAGTGCGAGGCCGCACGGTACCGGGTCACGGCGTTCGCCGGCGAGATCGGCGCGGCGCCGCCCGTCGAATCCGCCCAATACTTCCGGCCGCTCGCGCCCGTCGACCCGCGCGCCGTCTTCATCGACGGGACGGGCGCCGTCGTGACCTGGATCGACCGCTCGGGCTGCGAGGACGAATACGTCATCGAGAGGCGCACCGGCGGCGAATTCGCGGCGATCGGCATGGCGCCCGCGGGGGGCCAATCGTTTGTCGATCCGTCGCCGCCGCCGGACGCGGTGTATCGCATCGTCGCGCACGCGGAACTAGCTTTCGGCGAGCCGTCGGACGAGGCGCCGATCGGCGCGCGGCTTTTCGCTCCGGGCGGCCTGAACGCCTTGGCCGAGTCGCCCGTGCGCGTCCGCCTTTCGTTCACGGACGCGAGCGAGGGCGAGACGGGCTACGCGATCGAGCGCGCGACGGACGATGGCGTGTTCGCGATTGTCGGCCACGCCGCGCCGAACGCCGTCACCTGGCTTGATACGACCGCGATGCCGGACTCCGCGTACGAATACCGCGTGCGCGCCGTGGCGGGAAATCTTGACGGCCCGCCGTCGAATACGGCGTTCGTCAAGACGCCCGTGAAACCCGACGATAACGACGACGACGCGGACGACGATGACGACCTGAACGATGATGAGTCGGATGACGATGCGTCATCGTCGAACGATGACGGGGACGACGGCTGTTGCGGGTGTTGACGTTGACGCCGCGCTCGATCAGGCGGCTTTCGGCGCTCCCGGATACGAACCGCGACCGTCAGGGAGCCGGTACGGGCCGAACTGGGGTTCGGCGTTCCCAGGTCACGGTACGGGCCGAACTGGGGTTCGGCGTTCCCAGGTCGCGGTACGGGCCGAGCTGGAGCTCGGCGTTCCCAGGCCGGGCGCGGACTCTTTCCTCTTTCCTCTTTCCTCTTTTCTATTTCCTATTTCCTCTTTCCTAGAAAAAATAATACCTCATCGTCAGTTGCAAAATGATGTCCTGCCCGTCTGTCTCATCGTCGATGTCGTAAGTCGTCTGGAATATCGTGGCCGACAGATCCAGTTCGCTGCGCCCGGTGTAAAGAAACGCCGCGCCGTAGGATAGCGTCGGCAGCTCCTCGCCTTCCAGGTCGTAGATGCCGTAGTCGAACTCCGCGCGCGCGCCGAAGGGCACGCTCGACACGCGATAGAAATCGAATTCGACGCCCGCGCCGGCAAACACCGAATTGCCCGGATCGTTCTCGTCGATGTCGAATTCGTTGGGCGCGTCGATCTTGTCGCGCAAGCCATAATCAAAACGCAGGCCGCCGGAGACACCGATCATCGGGCTGATCGTTTGCGCCACCAGGAGCGAGGGCCGGATCGAGGCGCGTTCGGTGGTGATCGTCGCCTCGCGCAGGTTGAGGTCGGTGATGTCGCGGATATCGCCCTCGCTCGGGAATTCGCCTTCCTCCAGGCTTTCCTCGAGTAATTCGAGCGCGTTGTCGAGCACGCGAATCATGAGAACGATCGGCGAGGTCTGCGCGCCGGTGTCGTAATTGATGTCGGCGCTCACCGCGATGGATGTGCCGCGTTTTTCGCTATGATAGAGGCTGAACTTGGGGATGAGGCTCACCGCACCGGTGACCTGCCCGCCGTAGAGCATGGCGCTGTCGTCGTCCGCGCCCGCGAGCGCGGCGCCGGTCATAAGAAATTCCAGGCTGAACCGCCGGCCGAACGCACCCTCGATGTTGATGCGTTCGTTGAGGCCCGCGAACTGAAAACGCTTTTCCTCAAAGAAGAAAAAATCCTCTTCCTGTTCGAACTCGAGCGTCGTGTACATGTAGCCGAATGAAACGCCGACATTCGACGTAGGAATCGCCAGCGGATAGAAGATCGGCCGCGTGAAGCGGTGCAGCTTCAGGATGCGGTCGTTCGGGTCCTGACCCTTGATGCGTTTGGCGGCGAGCGCGTCGCCCGGCGGTGCGAGAATGAGAGCGGCGAAAAGAACGAGCACGGCCATTCCAACGGCGCGGCCGGAACCCGAAACGCGTTTTCTCCAGGTTAAAGAGTGCATGCCTCTCTCCTTCCCGAGCGGCCTTGCGGCCTCGTCAATGCGGCGTCGGCGAATATCAAACATGGATCGGCGCGCCGCGGCAAGCCACACGGCGTGGACGGGCGCCGAGCGTGATGGATCAGAAGGCGAAACCGAATGCGACGGCGGTGATGAAAGCCTCGCCGGAAAGGCCGAGGTCCGGCTCGGTCCACGCCCCGTCATCGAGCCAAAGTAGAAATCCCGGATACGACGGTTCCGTCCCGGGTGTCGACCACAGAAATCCGCGCCCGCCGCCGGGAAACGCCAGCGTAAGCGGCGCCGAGCCGCCGGGGGGCGGCACATCGACATCCGTCAGTTGGTGGGAGAAGCCGCCGCCACCCTCGCGCAACGCGAAAGGAGCGCCGCCGGCCATCGTTCCATAGAGCCACGCGGCGCCGTCGCCGTCGAAGGTTATGCCGCGCACGCGATCGCACGGCGTCGCGGCCTGCCGGGGCAATTCGATGCGCGTCCAACCGCCGTCGCGCCGCGCGACCGCGAAAGCCTCCGGAGAGGTCACGCCGTCGTCGACGCGGCCGAATAGCCACGGCGACCCGTCGCCAGGTTCGATGAGATCCACTTCGCCGTCCACGTCATCGACGACCGGGACCGGTACAAGCGATCCCGCGTCGGCGCCGACTTCGACAACCGCGAGCCTCGCATCGCCGGCACGCGGGCCGACGATCCAGGGCGTTCCGTCCTCGAGGATGAAAAAGCGCGGATTGGTGTGCGTCACGTCGGGCATCGACAGGGATACGAACGCGGATCCTTCGTGCCGCGCGGCGAATACGTCGAACGCCGCTCCGTCATCCGAGCGCCCGCCGGCCAGGCGCGCCTCGTCCGCGACGTAAAACGAATACCGCGCGATCGGCGGATCGCCCGCCGGCGCGTTCACCGGCGTCCATCCACCGTCGTGGCGAAACGGTTTCAGCTCGCCGCCCGCACGCGCGAGCGCCCAGGCGCCGCCGTCGTTCTCGTCCCACGCGAGCGAGTCGACCGCGTCGATTTCCGCGGGCAGATCGTCGCGCGTCCAGACGCCGCCGCGGCGCGTGAGCGTGAAATACGGGCCGTCGCCGCCGGCACGGCCGGTCGCCCAGATCTCGTTGTCGTAGGGGACGTACACACCGGTGATCGAAAACGGCGGCGCGATATCCGGCAAGTCCTGGGCGATCCACGCCGCTTCACCGGCGTTCAAGACCAAACCGATTCCGCTCTCGGCGTCGTTGGCGCCGCGCCACGCCTGGCCACCGGGTCCGAACGCGATCGGGTGCGCCTCGGCCTCGTCGATGCCGTCGGGCAGCGCCAGCGGCGAGAACGCGTCGCCCTTGCGAACGAGGTAGACCTGAACATCGTCCGCATCGAAGGCATCGACCCATGTCCGATCCTCGATCGTCGCGATCCAGCTCACCGCGCGGATCGAGTCGGGCAACGACGCGAAACGCCACATGCCGTCATCGAAAAACACGATCGCATCGCGCGGTTCCGCAGCCTTGTCGTCGGTCGCCATCGCGGTTGCGATGGCGAGCGTGTCAGAGCCGGTGAATTGCCGGATCGTCCAGCGCGCGGCTTCGACGCCGGCGGGAGCATCGACGGTCTCCAGCAATTCCTCGCCCCAGACGTCTCCATTCAGGGCGAAAACGCGGCCACCGGCGGGTGTCCATGCCGCAACGCGCGCGAAGGCGCCGGGTGTCTCGCCGGAATCGTCGTCTCCGTCGCCGCCATCGTCGTCCGCGCCGAAGTCGATGTCGTCGTCCGCGTCATCGTCGGCAACGGACGCGCCGCGACCTGAGCGGTCGTCGTCCGATCCTCCGCACGAAAGCCCGAACGCCAACATGCAGAGCGCGGCCGCCAAACCAAGGCGAAGGCCCATCACGCTCATACGATGAGGATTTACCGTCGCGGCAAGCGCGTCAACCGTCGCGGCCGGCGAGGGTGGATCAGGTCTTTCGATAAACGCGGATGGCGTCGCGCCCCTGATGCTTGGCCTGATAGAGCGCGGCGTCGGCGTCGGCGAGCAGCTCGCGTTCGCCCAGGTGGTCCCGGCGCAGTTCCGCGATGCCGCAGGTGAAGGTGACCGGCGGCGACGACGAAACGCCGAAGGCGATGCGTTTCAATTCGCCGTGCAGATCCGTCATGATCTTATCCGCGGAAGAAGCGTCGCGGTCCTCGAAAACGACGAGAAACTCGTCGCCGCCGAAGCGCCCCGCATACGCGCCGGAGCCCAGGCGCGTGTTGATCGCGCGGCCAATCGCGGCGAGCACGTCGTCGCCGACATTGTGGCCGTGCGTGTCGTTGATCCGCTTGAAGTTGTCGAGATCGCAGATTGCCAGGGCCAGCGGCTTGCGATGGCGGCGCGCCCCGGCGATCGCCCGGCGGACCTCCTCGAAAATCCGCCGCCGGTTGAAAAGTCCGGTCAACTCGTCGTGCGCGGCGGCATGGCGAAGGGCTTCCTCCATGCGGCGGCGTTCGGTCACATCGCGCAAGACGCCCTGCACAAGGCCGGTCGTCAGCAGCTTGCGGCTGATTTCCACGTCGATGACGACGCCGTCGTGACGACGCACGCGGCGTTCCATCACGATCGATTGACCGTCGCGCAGATCGGCCGAACGCAGCGGCGCGCTGTTCGGATCGCGTATGGCGGCGAAAAGTTCGGTGATGCGGCGGCTGAGCACCTCCGTGCGCGAAAAGCCGAGAATGTCGCAAAACGCCGAGTTGGCGTCGACGAATCGGCCCGCCACGTCGCAGACGAAGATGCCGTCGGTCGCCTGCTCGATGAGGGTGCGGTAGCGCTCCTCGCTGTGACGCAGGGCGATCTCCGCGCGGCGCCGCACGTCGATATCGGTGATGAATCCCTCGAGGGCGATCACCTGCCCCTGCTTGTCGCGCACGGCGACCCCCTGCTCGGAGACCCACTTGTCGTCGCCGATCGCCCCCACGAGGCGGTAGATGACGTGATAGCGCGATCCGTTGACGATGCCCTGCTGGATGGAGTTCCACACCATCTCGCGATCTTCCGGATGAATGAGGCGCGCGTAGGCGCCCGGCCGAAGGATCGCGCCGGCCGAAATTCCGGCGAGTTTTCTCGCGCCGCGGCTCGCGTATTCGAGCGCCCAAGGATTGCCGCCGTGCGCGCGGTAGGCCATGCCCGGAAAGCTGTTGAGCAGATTGGTTGCCGCCGCGGGTTCGAGCGCCGGCATCGCGGCCGCCGGCTGGCTGGCGGCATCGAACGATCCAAATTCGGGCTCCGCGGCGTCGATGACGGGCGCATCCTCCATTTCGGGAATCCGCCGCCCGATCATGACGAGTCGCCGCGGCGCGCCATTGGCGTTCAGCGGATAAACGCACATCTCGAAACGCCCGTTCTCGCGCGCCTCGAGAAATCGTTCGGGCGCGCACTCCCTTGCCGCGCGCGTCAGGCGCGCCTCGCGCATGCCCGGCTTGCCGCTCGACACGAGATCCCGCAGGCGCCGGCCGACCAGCTCGCGGCGCGGGCGTTCGTACGCCAGTTCCGCCGCGTCGTTCGCGTCGAGAATCGTGCCGTCCGCGTCAAGGAGAAGCAATTCGTCGCCTCGCGCGTCGATGAGATCGCGAAGCAACTCCTGGGAATCGCCGAGCGCCGAGAGCAGGCCCCGTTCGCCGGAAGCCAACGTGACGGTGACAAGCTCGGCCGTCCGCCCGCCGAGCGTGACGACGCTGGCGTCGAGTTCGATCGCGATGGCGCGTCCGTCGCGCGTGCGCGCGACCGCGGGAATGATGCCGAGATCACGTTCGCCGCCAAGATGCCGGCGATAATGCTGCCCCACCTGCTCGGCCGCCTCGGGCGCGAGGTAGCGCATGAACGGCGAGCCGACAAGCTCATCCGGCGCGTATGTACGAAGCGGGGAAGATGTCCTTGGTATAAGCGGGAGTAGATGTCCGGATTTCCGGCGGGGAGGTTTAAACGGGTGCGATGCAGCACTCATCCAACGCCCTGTCCCGCGAGGCCAAAGCCATGACGCGACGGGAAGTGATCCAGAAAGCGATCGAAAAACACATCACTTGGGTACAAGCGGCGACGATCTGCGGGGTGACGCCGCGGCACATGTCGCGATTGCGTGAGCGTTACGAGCGACTGGGGATCGACGGATTGCGTGACGGTCGTGGCGGGAAAGCCCAGCCGCGCCGAATCAGCGAAGAGACGGAAAGGGAGGTTTGCCGTTTGAAGGAGGAGGATTATCCGGATTTTTCGGTTCGTCATTTTCATGAGTTTGCGGTCCGGGATCATGGCCTGAAGCTGGGTTACACGTGGACGCTGGTCGTGCTTCAGAAGCACGGTTTGGCGGAGAAGGCGGCGAGTCGCGGCCAATATCGGCGTAAGCGCGAGCGTCGTCCGATGCGGGGGATGCTCCTGCATCTGGACGCGTCTCGGCACGAGTGGCTCGCCGGGCTTCCGATGTGGGATCTCAACGTCATGTTGGACGACGCGGACGGGCGCATCCTGGATGCCCGCTTCGTGCCGGAGGAAGGCACGCATTCGACGCTGGCCGCGCTGGATCACGTTTTGCGCCGATGGGGCCGATTCTGCGAGTTGTACACGGATCGGGGTTCTCACTTTTGTCGGACCACGACGGCCGGGGCGGATCCGGATGACGAGCAGCACGGGCAGGTGGCCCGGGTCCTGAAGGTGCTGGGCATTCGGCACATTCTGGCTCGTTCTCCCCAGGCTCGTGGTCGGAGTGAACGAGCGTTCGGGACAATCCAGGGCCGGCTTCCGCAAGAGCTGCGGTTGGCGGGGATTCGGGACTACGCGGCGGCGAACGAATATCTGGAGCGCCATTTCATCCGCGATTTCAATCATCGGTTCACGGTGGCGCCAGCGCAGTCCGAGAGCGCGTTTGTTCCGCTGGCGGGACTGGATCTGCGCCTGTTGTTGTCCGTCCAGCACGAGCGGCGCGTTCGTGCGGACAACACGGTGCTGTTTGAAGGTTTGACGATGCAACTGACATCGTCTCCCCTTCGCGCCCATTTCGCCCGGTGTCCCGTGATCGTTCACGAGCTGATCGATCAGAGCCTGGCCGTCAGCTACCAGGGGCGGGAAATCGGACGGTTCGATCGGTGCGGGGAGAGGCTCCCGGAGCGCTCCCAGGCAAGACCCCGTCGTACAGGAACGGCGGGACGATGAAGGCGCGCCGCGAAATTTTTCGCCGGGCTGCGCAGCACGGCTCCCGCCCCTCCGGGGCGGGAGCGACTCGTCGGCCCTTCGGGCCGCCAAGTCCATCAAAGGAGTCCGACGCCTTTGGGGCGTCGGAACCAAACCCAACGACCGGCTCCGCCGGTCGTCAACACACCGGACATCTACGATCGCTTATGAACAGGACTTCTACTTTCGCTACGAACAT
>JAIOHV010000093.1 GCA_019912885.1 bacterium | reverse complement strand
ACCATCCGCTACTTCGACCAGTTGGGAGTCCCCCGGCTGGCCGCGTGACCTCAACTCGCCGAACCGCCGGATGCGGACCCGCTTGTCCGGTGGTGTGGCAGGGGAACTCCGAGGCTATTCCTCGGAGCCCCTATGCCGATTCTGTTCGGCCTTGACATTTCTCAGTCGATAGCGATTCCCGCCGTCGCCTTCCGTCGACTCAACCGACCCGCCATTTTTAGCGAGGTGCCATAGCTGGCTACGAAGGACGTTCGCAAAATTCTTCGTTGTTGGGATAAATCCGCCCTCCAGAACCGCCGTCTTGATTTCTCTGGGATAAAGAAAATGGGGGTATGAGCGTTGCAGAACGTCTCTTATCGCGTCAGCGAGGCGCCAGCCCTTGTATCGCCCGTCACTACCGCCTTGTAAGCGCATAGGAATCTGCGGCGTTTCGCGGGCCAACTTGCCCATCACGAGCCTCACCGCGTCCAGTTCTTTTGCAACGCGCAGCGCCTCTTCCTCGAGCCGCCGCTCCATCGCCTTCAACTCGCCAACGGTGTCCATCTTAATCTCCCATAATGGGGCGTTCATCTCCAATGCGAAAAATACTTCAATGCGAAGGACTTTGCAAGCCCCCCAATGAAGGCGGTTATGCGGCTATCTGACGTGGCGCTGAAAATTATACGCGAAGACGCATACTTTTTATTTTTTGCTGTATGGCGCTTTGGCAGTGCGGGCTTCTTGGCGGGCTTCCCGTCCATTTTCGCGACGTCGACTTTCGCCTGCGCGAGCTGGTTCGCGACACCGAACTGTCACCAAAAACCGCTTTGACCGCGCCCGACGCCAGGCGGTATTGTCGGTCGGATTCGATTTTGCGCCGCGCGTATCGCGGCGACAGGGATTTGGGTCATGCGAAAAGGCGGTCTCGAAGGCCGTGCGCCAAAACGCGCGAGTGCCCCGGCTCGCGCGACGAGCGGCGCGGACGATCGCGCGTTCGCCGTGGCGGACGGCCTTGCCGAGCGTATGAACGAGGTCGTGAGGCTCGTCCGCGAGACGCAGGACGCGGCGACCGAAAAGCGCGTGCATCGGCTGCGCGTCTGCTTGCGTCGCTGTCGAACGATCGCGCGGGGATTCGCCGCGTTCGATCTCGAACCCGCCTGGCGCAAGATGGACAAGGAGGCGCGCACCCTGTTCGCGGCGCTTGGCGATCAGCGCGATACGCACGTGCTCGCCGGCTGGGTGAAGAAGCTGTCTCCGAAGGGCGACGCGCTCGGAACGATCGTCGCCGACGAGCTTCGCAAACGCGAGAAGGAACAGGCCGGCGCGGTGGAAGTGGCGCTGGCGGCGTTCGACATTTCGCGTTGGGCCGCGTGGGCCGATTCGCTTCCCGCGCGGGCCGCGGCCTGGAAAGACCACGCCGCGGCGTTCCGGAATCTGGCTCTCGCGCGCCTTATCGACGCGCACAATCTTCACAAACAGGCGATCCGCCGCCGCACGCCCGCCGCGTGGCACGAGGCGCGTATCGGCATCAAGCGCTTCCGATACGTGATCGAGGGATTCTTCCCGAAACTCGACCGGGCATGGGGCAAGGACCTCAAGCGCTTGCAGGATCTCCTCGGCGAGACGCACGATCTGGACGTGCTCGGCGAGCTTGTCTCCCAGCCGCGCGAGGGCATCGACGCCCGGGCGGTCGCGGCGTGGCGGCCGATCATCGCGCGCGAGCGCAAGGCGCGCCTTGACGAATATCGCCGGCTGACGGCCGGACGATCCGGCGTGTTCGCGGTGTGGCTTGGCGGATTCCCGGCCGGCGCCGAACGCGCGGAACTGGGCCTGGCGTTTTTGCGCGCGTCGGCCGCTTCGCATTCGAACGATCCGCGCCGCGTCATTGCCGCGGAGGCCGCCGCGCGTTGCCTGCTCGACGGCGTGACCGGGCAGGGCGCGGTGATCGCGGGCGATCCCGCGCGGGCGCGGCGCGTCCTCGCCGCGGCGTCCCAGTTTCTCGCCGCGTGCGGCAAACGTAAGGCGGCGGCGAAGCGCCTGGCCGAACTGGATACGCCGATCGGCTGGACCGCGCCGGAGATCCAGGCCGCGTCGCTTGTCGCGCGTCGCGCGAACGGCAAGCCGCTCGACACCTCGCGCGGCCCGTGGCGCGCGCTGCCCGCGGAGCTGCGGTCGTCGGGACCGTTGCTCGCCGCCGTACTGGGTCTTGCGTCCGCGTTGCGTTTCGAGAACGGCGCGTCGCCGTCCGCGATTTACGTGGACGAGGGCGCCGTCCGCCCGCTCGACATCCACCTGCCCGATTCGGTTTCCTGCAACTCCGACGACGTTGCCGGCCGGCGCGGCGCGCTGGAGGCGGTTCTCGCGCGCGCGGTGCGGATTTTGCCGTAGAGGGCGCGAGAACGGCCCACATGGTGTCGGGGCCGCAAACGAAGCCGCCGCTTTGCGGCGGCGAAGTGCACGGTCGCGTCCGCCCTGGCATCGCCGGTTTGTTTGACAAGACGCATCTCATGCCAAGGTGGTGCCGACCGCGCACTCCGCTGCGCTGCGTTCGCGGCTCTGACATTGTAGGGCTTCGCCGGGGCGTTGCCGACCGCGCATTCCGCTGCGCTGCGTTTGCGGCCCTGACATCGCAGGGCTTCGCCGGGTCGGTGCCGACCGCGCACTCCGCCCGCCTTCGCTAGCGCTACGGCGTGACTTCGTTTGCGGCCCTGACTTCGCAGGGTTTCGCCATTGTAATTGTCCTAACGTCTGGCTCGCCTTCCTCTTGCAGCCTGACGAATGGTAGGCTAATAACGACCGTTCGGTAGGCAGCGGGGGATTTCTCGACATGGTCGTTCGACAAGCGGAAAGCGCGCCCGACGTTCCCGATATGCGCACGCAGATCCTGCGTTCCGCGACGCGCCTATTCGCCGCGCGCGGGTTTGAGGCGACGTCGCTTGCCGCGATCGCGGACGACGTGGGCATCCGCAAGCAGTCGGTGCTGCACCACTTTCCGAGCAAGGACGCCCTGCGTCATGAGGTGCTCGAAGCGCACTTCGCGCGCTGGAAGGACCTTGTTCCGAACATGCTCGCCGCGGCGTCGTCGAAGCAGGAAGGTTTCGACGCCGCGCTGTCCGAGCTGATCCGCTTCTATCGCGAGGATCCGGCGCGCGCTCGCCTGATGTCGCGCGAGCTGCTCGACCGCCCGGACGAGCTTGTGGCGATGTTTCAGGACCACCTGCATCCGTGGATCGGCCTGTTGCTCGACGCGATCGAACGCGGCAAGGCGGATGGCGTCGTCGATCCGCAGCTCGATCCCGAGGCGTTCCTGTCGCAAACGGTGTTGACCGTCGTGACGCTGATCGCCGGTTCCCCGATCATGACGCAGATCGTACCCGAATCCCGGCGAAATGCCGCGCCGCTCGATCGTCAGATCGACGAGATGACGCGCGCGATTCGCCGAGCCTTCTATGTTCCGCGCGCGGACCGTGTCCGGCCGCGACGCAACGGAGAATGACATGCCGAATTTTTACGAAGACAACGAAGACCTGAGATTTTACGTCGAGAAGGGCATCGACTGGGAGCCGCTCGTCAAGATCACCGAATACGACGGCCGCGCGCCCGACGCGTTCGCGACGACCGGGGAGGCGCTCGACTTTTACAGAAGCATCCTCGATCTCGTCGGAGCGTTCGCCGCGGACGAGATCGCCCCGCACGCCGCCGAGATCGACGAGAAGGGCGTCTCGTACGCCGGCGGCCGCGTCAGCTTTCCGCCGAGGCTCGCGGGCATCTTCGAGTCGATCAAGGCGCTCGAGCTGCACGGACTTTGCCTTCCGCGCGAACTGGGCGGCAGCAACTGCCCGCTCATGATCTACATGATCAACACCGAGATCATGGGCCGCGCGGACGTGTCCGTGATGGCGCACCACAGCTTTCACGGCGGCATGGCGATGGCGATGCTGATGTACTCCGTCGAGGAGGGCACGACGGTCGTCGATCGCGAGAAGTGGAAGATGGCCTCCACGCGCTTTCAAAAAGAGATCGGCGAGATCGCGCGCGGCGAGGCGTGGGGCTCGATGGATATCACCGAGCCGCACGCGGGCTCGGACATGGGCGCGATCAGCACCCGGGGCGTGCTCGGCGACGACGGCGTCTGGCGCGTGACCGGGCAAAAGGTCTTCATCACCTCCGGCCACGCGAAGTACCATTTTGTCATCGCGCGGACCGAGGATACGCCGCCCGACTCCGCCGATCCGATGGCCGGGCTCAAGAGCCTGTCGCTGTTCCTGGTGCCGATCTACGAGGAGAAGGAAGACGGGACGCGCGTCGATCTCGCGGAGGTCACCGGCATCGAGAAGAAGATGGGCCACCACGGCAGCGCGACGTGCTCCATCGCCTTTGACAACACGCCCGCGCACCTCATCGGAAAGCGCGGCGAGGGCTTCAAGGGCATGTTGCTTCTGATGAACAACGCGCGCGTGGGCGTGGGTTTCGAGTCGATCGGCCTTTGCGAGGCGGCGTACCGCAAGGCGCGCGCGTATGCTGTCGAGCGGCACAGCATGGGAAAGCCCATCGAGCGGCACGAGATCATCGCCGACTATCTCGACGAAATGAAAACCGACATCCAGGGCTTGCGCGCGCTCGCGATGCACGCGGCGTGGCACGAGGAGATGGCGCAAAAGCTGCGCCTGAAGTCGCGCTACTTTGCGGCCGAGGACGAGGTCGCCGCGCGGCGCGCGTTGCGCCTGTCGGAAAAATACTCACGCATCTCGCGCGCCTCGACCCCGCTTCTCAAGTTCCTGGCAGCGGAAAAAGCGGTCGAGATCGCGCGCAATACCGTGCAGATCCACGGCGGCGCGGGCTACATCCGCGAGACCGGCGCGGAGAAATTGCTGCGCGACGCGGTCGTCATGCCGATCTACGAGGGCACAAGCCAGATCCAGGCGCTCATGGCGATGAAGGACGCGCTCGTCTCCGTCATGAAGGCACCGCAGGCGTTTCTGCGGCAAATCGGGACGACGCGCTGGCGCTCGCTGTCGGCGCGCGATCCGCTCGAGCGCAAGGTCGCGAAGCTGCGGAACCTCGCGCTTGCCGCGCAACGCACGCTGATGCAGCGCATGGCGGCGGACAAGTTCCGCGCGGTGCGCGAAAAGCCGGTCAACGAGTGGTCGCGCGAGTTTTTCAGGAACTGGAATCCCAAGCGCGATTTCGCGCCGGCCATGCTGCACGCGGAGCGACTCACGCGCCTTCTGGCGGATGCGGCGATCGCCGAGGTGCTGTGGAAGCAGGCGAAAAAATACAACGAGCGCCGCGAGGTCTGCGAGCGCTGGGTCGAGCGCGCCGAGCCGCGCGGGCGCTATCTGCTCGATCTGATCGCCAACTCCGGCGGGCGGCTGCTCACCTCGCTCAACGGGTCCGCGGAAAGCGGCGGCGCCGCCGGGCACGCGTGAGGCGATTATGAAAAACGTCCCGTTCAAATATGTGCGTTACCAGGGACCGGTCATCGGCGGCCTGGCGAAAACGTTTGTCGCGTCGTTGCGCCGCGATCCCTCCGCGCCGCTTCCGAATACGCCGACCGAACCGATCGAGATCACGTTGCCGCCTCGCGCCGCGGACCTGATCGAGCAGTTCGTCACGCACATCGGCGGCCGGCCCCAGTCGTATGCCGGCGTCGTGCCGCCGCACCTGTTTCCGCAGTGGACCTTCGCCCTTGCGCCGCGCCTGCTGGCCGGGCTGCCGTACAAATTGACGAACGCGCTGAACGCGGGCTGCCGCATGGAAATCCGCGCGCCGCTTCCGGCGAACGAGCCCTTGCAGGTGCGCGCGTGGCTTGAGCGCGTCGACGAGACCGAGCGCCGCGTGCTTCTTGTGCAGCGGTGCGTCACGGGAACGGCATCGTCGCCCGACGCGCTCATGACCGAGCTGTCCGCGATCATCATGAAGCGTACGGGTACGCCTTCCGGTACGAACCGCGACCGTCAGGGAGCGGGTACGAAGAAGGACGAACCCGCCGTCCCCGCGAACGCCGTCGAGATCGACAACCTGCGCCTTGGACCGAAGGCGGGACGGGACTTCGCGCTGCTCACCGGCGACTTCAATCCGATCCACTGGGTGCCCGCGGCCGGGCGCGCGTCGGGCTTCAAGGGCGCGATCCTGCACGGCTTCGGCACGTTCTCGCGCGCGCTCGAAAGCCTTATTCGCGTGCGTCTTGGCGGCGATCCGTCGCGGCTTGCGTCGATCGAGGCGCGCTTCACGCGGCCGGTGCCGCTGCCCGGGCGCGTCGCGGTTTTCGTCGATGACGCGGGCGGCCTTGTCGTCGGTGACGCGCCCGGTGCGCGCGCCTACATGATCGCGTCATACACGACGCGTGCTTCCGGGGAGATGTAAACGATGTCCGATCTGTTGCTCGATCTTGCGCGGCGGCCCGAATTTCGCCGCGTCATTTCCACGCTCGGTATTCCGATCCCGCTGCCGCGCACGCTTCGCCGCGCCGCGACGCCGTGGATCGAATCGCCGCTCGCGGGGCGCCGCGCGGTTATCGCCGGCGGCAAGGG
>JAIOHV010000092.1 GCA_019912885.1 bacterium | reverse complement strand
TTCCTCTACATCCTCACGCCGATCCCGGGCACGCCGCTGTACGACCGCATGGAGGCCGAGGGCCGCGTGCTGACGCACGACTGGTCGCGCTTCACGTCCGAGCACCTGGACGAATTGTTCGTCGATTTCTACAAGCGCGTCTTCTCGCGCCGCAACATCGCCCGCCGCTTTTTCCACATGCTCTCGATCCGCCACCCCTGGGGCAGCTTCATGACGCAGCTCTCCATGGCGGTGAACAGCCTGCTGGTGCGCAGGAACGTGATGCGGGGCGTGTTGCCGTATTACTAGGAAACAGGAAATAGGAAGCAGGAAATAGAAATCGCCGCGCGTTGCCGTGAGGACTGAGCGTCATCCGCGCGCCGTCATCCTGAGCACGTGCCGTCATCCTGAGCGAAGCGAAGGATCCGGCCGGCCCCGGCTGACGGCGCGTTATGCCCGACGCGGGGCTGACCGCTCGCTGGCGCTCGCGGCACTGACATCGCCGACACAAGACGCGTTTCATTCTGGGGTGGTACAACCCGCGCACTCCGTTTCATTGCGTTTGCGGCTCCGACATCGCGACGCACACGCGCTCCGCCGCGACATCGCGGCCGCGTACCAAGGTGTCAGGGCCGCAAACGCAGTCCCGCTACGAGCGGGACGGAGGAGTGCGCGGTCGCTTCCTTCCTCGCAAACCGCTTTCAAAAGCCGCGTCGATTCATCGGCGACGCCATTTTTCGACAGGCGCGCGCCCTGCTGCGCCCGGCTCGACCGCGCTCGGATTATCACAAGATAACTATAATAGGTGACTGTCCCCTATTTCCCCCGGCTCGACCGCGCTCGGATTATCACAAGATAACTATAATAGGTGACTGTCCCCTATTTCCCCGGCACGCGCCTGTACACGGCGATGAAAAACGCGGGCCGCGTGCTGCACGACGATTTCTGGAAGTACACGTCGTATCGAACGGTGTTCCAGCCGGCGCACTTCACGCCCGAGCACCTGGACGAGCTGTTCGTCAATTTCTACAAGCGCGTCTTCTCGCGCCGCAACATCGCCCGCCGCTTTTTCCACATGCTCTCGATCCGCCACCCCTGGGGCAGCTTCATGACGCAACTCTCCATGGCCGTGAACAGCCTGCTGGTGCGCAGGAACGTGATGCGCGGGGTGTTGCCGTATTATTGACTTCTTGACGTAAGGAGTTCAATTCCCTGCATCTTGAATAATTCTCGATATATTTTCGTCATCCAACACCAAGGTCGCCTTTAAGGGGTTTACTTTCTCAAGCAGTTCAAACGCTTTTCGCGCTTTTTGAGCTTTATTAGCACGACAATAGATGTCAATAGCTCGAGCTAAATGGTCGTCATCGGCGACGCCGCCATCATTCTCGACCATATTCATTAACTTTTCAATATTAATTACGGCGGCATCGAAATTTCCGCATTCCTCTTCATTAATCGATTGGTTATAGTAATAACTGGGGTCTTGGCTTAATGTTAATACAATATTGCCGATGGCGCGAGCATCTTCATGTTTACCGGCGCCATGTAACAATCGTTGATATTGATTGAGCAAAAAAGCACGGTCGTTAGCGCTAATTGAATCGCCATCGCCAGCATCAGATTTCAGCAATTCAATAAAATTGTGAAGCGACTCCAATCCGCGCGATTCTTGATCAAAACGTCCAAGCGCTTGGACATACCCGCCGATAACCACCTTCTGAGTATCGACATCAAGTTCGGACAATATCGGGATAACTTCCTGTTCTAAACGCTGAGCTGCAACCGTCGATCCCATCGCAGCGGTGATAGCCAATACATTTCGAATAAATGTGTTGCGAGGTGTTATGGATTCAATTCTTGGCAAAATTTCTTCTGCAAGTGCCACATCAGATTGCGACCGTGCATATTTAAACGCCCCGTCAAGGCCAAGATTTCGAATGACCTCCATGATGTGCGGGCTAGAATTTCTTGTTTCCCGCCGCTGAGTAGGCACCGTAATTTCATTAATTTTTCGTTCGATACGCTTAATTGCATCGGCCAACGTGGCTAAAGATTCGCCTGAGCTTTTTTCGCGAAATCCTTCAGATATCATTTTTTCGACAACAGTCTGAATACTTTTTACTGTGCCTCTGATTTCTCTGCCGCTATCAATGTTGTAAAAGATCGTTCTTATAGTTGTTATGTCAAATGGTAGATTTTCGCCGTCACGTGCTAGCATGATGTATGGTTTTCCCGTTTCGTGGCGCCTGCCACATTCATACATGACATTTGCGTTGTGTCCGGTAATATCTATAATACATAAATCGGCATTTTGAACTAACTCAATAATTTCGGAAGTGATTGACGTTACGGTTGAGATTTTGTCGGCGCGAATTATTTCAAATTCAAATTTTTCCAGGGATGGTTCAACAATAAGATCAAATAGATCGTCTGCATCTTTTCTGGCGTCGGAACCTTTGTCTCCGATCTGGGAAATCACGAAACAAACACGCCTAACATCCATTTCCGCCTCCGACGGTCAGGTTTGCGATTTTCGTAACACCAAAAATCCACTTTGTCAAATGAAAATGAACAACGGTGCATATTTCTTTTCTCACCAATACGTCGGCCACCGGTGCCTGACCGCCCGCCCCACGCTCATGCCGACCGCGAACGCGGCCGTGCGGATGGCGAGGTCTTCCTTGAGGTTGGAAAAGCGCGTCGTGGGGATGGTGCGGCGGAAGTTGTTGCGGAAGTTGAAAAGGCGCCCGGCGAGGTTGAAGTAGAGATCGTTCAGCTCCGCGGGCGTGAAGTTCTTCGGCTGGAACACCGTGTCGTACGACGTGAAGCGCGACCAGTCGTGCGTCAGCACGCGGCCCTCGGCCTCCATGCGGTCGTACAGCGGCGTGCCCGGGATCGGCGTGAGGATGTAGAGGAACGGGATCACCTTGTTCTCCGCGAGGAAGCGGTAGGTGTGTTCGTAATCCTCCACGCACTCGTCGTCGAAGCCGAACATCATGTTCGCCCCCACGAGCAGCCCGCGCTTCTGGAACTCGCGGATGCGCCGCGAGAAATCCTGCACCTGGTTGATCCTTCGGTGCACTTGCTGCAAGTGCGTCGACTTGATGGACTCGATGCCGATCCACACGAAACGCAGTCCGCTTGCGACCGCCGCGTCGAGCAGATCGGGATCGTCGGCGAGGTACATGGTGGACTGCGCCATCCATCGCACGTCGAGCTTTTTGAGCGCCTCGAACAGCTCGCGCGCCTGGTCCTTGTGGCCGATGATGTTGTCGTCCACGAACGCGAGGTAGCGGCTGCCCGTCGCCTTCACGTCGCGGACGATTTCGCCGATCGGGCGCAGGCGGTGCTTGCCGCCGTGGAACTTCGTCACCGCGCAGTAGTCGCAATCGAGCGGGCATCCGCGCGAGGATTCGATCGGATAGACCTCCACCATGAACTGGTCTTTCGGCACCAGGTCGTAGCGCGGCGCGGGGTTGCCGGAAATCTCCGGCAGGCGCTCGGCGCGGTAGATCGGCTGCAATCGCCCGGAGCGGAAATCGTCGATCACTTGCGGCCAGAGCTCGTCCGCCTCGCCGAGCACGAGCGCGTCGGCGTGGCGCGCCGCCTCCTCGGGCATGGCCGTTGCGTGAAATCCGCCGAACACCACCGTCTTGCCGTGATCGCGGAACGCGTCGGCGAGCTGATACGCTCGCGGCGTTGTCGTCATCAGCGTCGTGATGCCGACGAGGTCCGCGTCGAAATCAAGCGGCACCGGCTCGACGTAGTCGTTGATGATGCGGATCTCGATGTCTTTCGGCGTCAGCCCCGCGATGAGCGGCAGGTTGAGATTCAGATTGACGGACGCCTTGGGGCGGCGGATCGGCCGGCCCTCGCGATCGAGCTGCGTGGGGAGGATGAGAAGAAGTTTCATGGCCGCTCCCTCGATCAGAATGTAGGAAAGCGATTGTACGCCTTGAATGTCAGCGCCACAACAAAAAAAGGCTCCGCAAGCGGGCGGGGCCAAGCCAGCAACGGATTTCTCTCATGCGGGATCGGGTTTGGGCGTTTTCGCGGTCGACGGCGGAAGCGTGTGTCCGCCGATGTAATCCGCCGGGATGTCGCCGGTGAGCGATGTCAACCACGCCTCGATGGCGCTCACCTCGTCGGGCATCAGCGCGCGGCCGAGCTGGTATTCCGCCATGGTGTTGATGGCGCCCATCAGCGTCATGGTCTTGCCGTCGTGAAAGTAGGGCGCGGTCTTTGCGATGTTGCGCAGCGTGGGAACCTTGAAGACGAACTTGTCGGCCTCGGACGCGGTGATCGCGTAGCGGCCGAGGTCGTCCGCGTTCGGCCACGGCTTCACGGCGCCCGCTTTCTGATAGATATGCCCGCCGATGAGCTCGCCCCGATGGCAGGCGGTGCAGCCGGCCTCGGCGAACTTGTTGAAGCCGTTGATCTCCGCCTCGGTCAACGCGGTCTTGTCGCCCCGCAGGTAGCGATCCCACCGCGACGGCGTCACGAGGCCGCGCTCGAACGCGCCGATCGCCTTGCCGAAGTTTTCGAATGTTACCGGATTCTTTTCGCCCGGAAACGCTTTCTCGAAGGCCGCGACGTATTCGGGCATGGATTTGATGACGGCGAGCACGCGTTTTTCGTCGGGCATGGCCATCTCGACGGGATTCATGACGGGCCCCAGCGCCTGTGCCTCGACGTTGGGCTCGCGGCCGTCCCAGAACTGCGCGAACTGCCCCGCCGAATTGTAGACCGTCGGGCTGTTGCGCGCGCCGAGCTTGCCCTTGTGCCCTGGCGAGGTCGGCTTGTTGTCGACGCCGTAATTCATCAGGTCGTGGCAGGAGCCGCAGGAGATGTCCTGCGCCTTCGAGAAGCGCGCGTCGTGGTAGAGCATCCGCCCCAGGTCCACCTTGGCGTGCGTGACGGGATGGTCGGCGTCGTCGAAGCTTTGCGGAAGCGGCGCGAACGCGGCGAGCGCGGCCTCGTTGATCACGGCCGCGGGCGGATTCGTGAGGTTTTCCGGCGGCGCTTCCTTTTTCGTCTCGCAGGCAAGAAGCACGAGAAGCACGGCGAGAAGCAGGGTCAGGAGAAACGTGAGCCTGGTCATGTCATACCCCCAGGGGAGAATGACCGCGGCGCTCGATTCCTTGTATCAGGGTTGGAAGCCTCGTATGCCTCGCGAAAATTGACGCGCGTCACTTTTCGCGCGCGGTTACGGCCAGAAGCCGCGCGCGGCGAGGTTTTCGAGCATGCGGCGCGTTTCCTTCGACTTCATGCCCTCGGGGTAGAGCCGCAGGTATTCGGTCATATCGCTCCGCGCGGCGGCGAGATCGCCATTTCGATAGTGAATGAACGCGCGCATCTTGTAGCCGCCGAAAAAGTCCGGGTTCTGGGCGAGCAGGTAGTTCGCCTCGTCGATGAGCGCGGCGACGTTGTCGCGATCGCGATGCCCCCACGGACGAAAACGACGCACCCGACGCACCTCGGGCATGAAGCCGGCGCGCAGGAAGATCGCGGCGTTGTAGTCGAAATACACCATCTCCCAGGCGGGCGAATCGTCGAGCATCCGCGCGATGGGCCGGTCCGCGCGCACGATCGCCCAGTCCACGCCGTAGCGGTCGAGCACGTTTTCCCACCCCGGCGCGCCGTGCGACACGCGCAGGTAATCGTCGAGCTTGCCGCCGCGCGCGTACACCTCGAGCCGCCCGTCGACAAACACCTTGAGCGGCGGATCGGTCTTCCACAGGAGGTATCCGCCGAAGTTGTAGTCGTTGTACATCTCGCCGTTCAGGCGATGGCGGTTCACGAATTCCGTCGCGCGCACCGGAAGCGCGTGGATATCGAGATGGATGCGGAAGCCCTCGCGCGCGATGACGAGAAACAGCCCGCCCGCCACCGCCGCGCCGGCGATCAACCACGGCGCCGCGGCCGCGACACGCGGGACGCGCCAGACGCGCCATCCCGAAAAGCGCCGCGCGGCGATGGGCGCGATGAAGAGCATCGCCTCCGAACCATGACGCATCGCACTTGCGGAAAGCCCGGCGAGAAGCAGAAGGCGCGCGCCATCAAACAGGCGATTCTCGCGCCGGCGGGCGATGTCGAAGGCCAGCAGCGCGAACACGAGGGCGAGCGTCCACATCGCCGGATCATCCACGCCGTAGCGGTTCCACTCGCTCACAAAATCCTTGTGCCCGCGAATCTCGCCCATGAACAGGAAGATTTTCGCGCCGAACGGATTGGCGATCGGCGCGAGCGCGTACGCGCCGCCCCACAGCGCCCACGTGCGATACCGGCGGTCGGCCATCGCCCGCTCGGCGCACCAGATGAGCGTCATCGCCAGGCCGAGAACGACCGACGCGTGCAGGTTCGCCCACACGGCGAGCAGCGGAACGATCGCGTCCCGACGTTCGCGTTTCTGAAACCAGAGCAGCGCGGCGATGAGCAGCCAGCTCATGATGTGCGGGCGCATCTGCACGCGCACCATCGTCACCGCGCCGACGGCAAGAAGGACGAGCCACGCCGCGTGGCCGTTTTCGCGCGTGATCCGCCAGAGCAGCAGGAACGTCGAAATAATGATCGCGCCCTTGAGCATAACGAGCGCCGTGACACCGCCCGCGCGATCGGCCAGGTACAGAACCACGCGCGCGAGCCACTCGTGGTCGATGAAAACCGCGTCCGGCGCCGTGTGCGAAAGGTTGTCGACGCCCGACACGCGTCCCGTCTGCCAGACGATCTCGCCGCCGCGCACGTGCAGGCCGGTGTCGTTGTTCCACAACGGGCGGATGCCCGAGGCCGCCACGGCGAACAGGAACGAGATGAGCAGCGCCGCCGCCGCCTTCCGCGACAAGGCAGGCGCGGCGGATGCGGCCGCAAGGGCGAGGGGAGCACGCGTCATGCGCCGGTTTCTATCGGCGGGCGCCGTCGCCGTCAAAGGCCGGCGCGGAATGTGCGCTCGCCCCGTCCGCGACCGCGCCAAACTTCGAGAGCTATAACATTTGGATTGACTTTGACAAACTACGGAGTTAGACAAGACTAAGTTCGCGGTTCGACAGGCTCCGGACCGCCGCGCCGCGATCGGAGCCGCGACCGTGAGGGAGCGGGCGGTATCGAAGCAGGCAGGATGCCTGCGCTCCCGGCGACGGGCACGGAATATCTCCGCGTCCCCCGTGTCTCCTCCGTGCTCTCTGAGTACCGCACGGAAAAATCGTGCACGGACGCGGGCGCGAAAGCGGAAAGGGGAACGGGACGAAGGGCCACATAGCGCATGGCGATTCAACTCAATCCTCAATCCTCGATCCTCGATCCTCGGAGAAACGCATGCCCACCGAAGCCGTCGAAAATTACCTGAAGGCCGTCTGGGATCTGCAGCAGGCGGACGATCGCGCGACAACCTCGACGCTCGCGGACCGGCTCGGCGTCAAGCCGCCCTCCGTCACCGCGATGGTCAAACGCCTCGCGCAGAAGAAGCCGCCGCTTCTGACCTACGACCAGCGGCGCGGCGCCGCGCTGACGCCCGCGGGCGCCGAGATCGCGCTTTCGGTCACGCGCCGGCACCGGCTGCTCGAACTCTTTCTCGTCGAGACGCTCGGCTATCGCTGGGACCAGGTGCACGCGGAGGCCGAAAAACTCGAGCACGCCGTGTCGGACCTTTTCGTCGAGCGCGTCGCGGCGATGCTCGGCGATCCGCGATTCGATCCGCACGGCGATCCCATTCCGACCGAGGACGGATCGGTGCCGGTCGAGTCGGTCGAGCCTCTTTCCGACAGCCTGACCGGCGCGCCGCTCATCGTGCGCCGCGTCCTGCGCGACGATCCCGCGTTTCTGCGCTGGCTGGCCAAAACCGGCATCGTTCCGGGCGCGCGCATCGAGATTCGCGAGCGCGACGAGTTCGCCGACGTGCTCACCGTCCGCATCGAAAACCAGAACCGCACGCGCGCGATCTCAGGCGACGTCGCCCGCGTATTGCTTGTCGGCTCCGCCGTCACAAAAAAGGGGAGATAGGATGACGCGTATCGCGTATTGGATCGCCGCCGCCGTCGCGGTCTCGGCGCTCTTTCTGGCGGCCGGATGCGGCAAGCGCGAAACCGTGCCGGATGCTGCCGCGGGGACGCTGAAGGTTGTCGCGACAACGGGCATGATCGCCGATATCGCTAAACGGATCGCCGGCGATGAGGCGAACGTCACCGCGCTCATGGGTCCGGGTACGGACCCGCATCTCTACAAGGCCGCGGAGCGCGACATCCGCCTGCTCGCGGCCGCGGACCTCGTGCTCTACAACGGCCTGCACCTCGAGGGGAAGATGGGCGAGGTGCTCGAAAGCCTTGCGCGAAAAAAAGCGGTCATCGCCGTCGCGGAGTCGATCGACGAATCCCGGCTCGTCAAGCCGCCGGCGTTCGCGGGCAACTTCGATCCGCACGTGTGGTTTGACGTGTCGATGTGGTCGATCGCCGCCGCGCGCATCCGCGACGCGCTCATCGAGGCGAAACCCGCCGCGCGCGAGGATTTCGAACGGCGTTTCGGCGAGGTCGAGCGGTCGCTGGCGCAGCTTCACGAGTTCTGCCGATCGCAGCTTGCGATGATCCCGGAGGACAGGCGCGTTCTCGTCACCGCGCACGACGCGTTCGGATATTTCGGCAAGGCGTACGGCATCGAGGTCCGCGGCATTCAGGGCATCAGCACGGAAGACGAGGCGGGCGTCGGCGAGATCAACAGCCTCGTCGATTTCCTCGTCGAAAAGAAAATCCCCGCTGTGTTCGTCGAGTCGAGCGTGCCGAAAAAGAACGTGGAGGCGCTCATCGAGGGCGCCCGGTCGCGTGGCGCCGTCGTGAAAATCGGCGGCCAGCTTTTTAGCGACGCGATGGGCGCCGCGGGCACGACCGAGGGCACCTACGAGGGCATGGTCCGCCACAACGTGAACACCATCGTCGAGGCGCTCTCGAAAACCGAGTGATCCGCCCCGGCGCGATGGAGAACGACATGAAAGCCGATCCGCGAACGATCGAGGAAACGAACGCGCCGATGCCCGGCGCCGAGGCCGTCGCGCCGCCGCTCGAGATCCACGACATGACGGTGGCGTACCACCGCAAGCCGGTGCTGTGGGACATCGACGTCACCATCGCGGAGCGGCGACTCGTGGCGATCATCGGCCCCAACGGCGCGGGCAAGAGCACGCTCATCAAGGCGGTGCTCGGCCTCGTTCCCAAGGCCAGCGGGCGCGTTTCAATCTACGGCAAGCCGTATCTGGATCAGCGCCGGCTTGTCGGCTACGTGCCGCAACGCGAATCGGTGGACTGGGATTTTCCCGTCAGCGCGCTCGAGGTGGTGCTGATGGGCCGCTATGGCGAAATCGGCTGGTTTCGCAGGCCGCGCAAGGCGGACGTCGATGCGGCGATGGACTGCCTGGCGAAGGTCGGCATGGCCGAGTTCGCCAAACGGCAGATCAGCCGCCTGTCCGGCGGGCAGCAGCAACGCGTGTTCCTGGCGCGCGCGCTTGCGCAAGACGCGCGCATCTACTTCATGGACGAGCCGTTCGCCGGCGTCGACGCCGCGACCGAAAAGGCGATCCTGACCTTGATGCACGAGTTGAAAGACGCGGGCAAGACCGTCATCGTCGTGCATCACACGTTGCAGACCGTGCGCGACTACTTCGACGACGTGATCCTTCTGAACGCGCGGATCATCGCGCACGGTTCGATCGCCGATGTGTTCACGACCGAAAATCTGCACAAGACCTACGGCGGGCGCCTGGTGCTGCTCGAACAGGCGGCGGAGGCGTTTCGCAGCGCGGTGGAATGATGTCAAGGCGTTTTCCCCTCTTCGCGCTTCTGGCCTTCCTCGCCGCCGAGGCCGTGTTGATTCAGCAGTCGGGCGTCAGCGGCGTGAAGGCCGCGCTCGAACACGCGGCGCGCCTTCTCGGCGTGCCCTACAACACGCTCGTCGTTCTCTCGGGCACGACGCTTCTCGGACTCGCGTCCGGGGTCATCGGATCGTTTGCCGTCTTGCGGCGCCGCGCGCTTGTCGGCGACGCGGTCGCGCACGCCGCACTGCCGGGGCTGTGCGTCGCGTTTCTGCTTGCGGGCACCAAGAGTTTTGCCGTGCTGTTGACCGGCGCGGCCGTCGCGGGACTTCTTGGGTCGTTCGCCATCGGCGCGATCCAGCGCTACTCGCGCATCAAGGCCGATGCGGCGATCGGCATCGTGCTCACCGTGTTCTACGGCGCCGGCATCGCGCTTTCGCGACGCATTCAGGACGATCCCACGGGCCGGCAGGCGGGGCTCGACTCGTTTCTGCTCGGAAAGACCGCCGGCATGGTGAGCCAGGACATCTTGCTCATCGGCCTGGTCGCCGCGAACGTGCTGCTGGTGACCGCGCTTCTGTACAAGGAATTCAAGCTCGTCATTTTCGATTCCGCCTTCGCGCGCGTGCAGGCGTGGCCCGCGTTGGCGATCGAATACGTGCTGTTCGGGCTGCTCGTCGTGACCGCCGTCATCGGCCTGCCCGCGGTCGGCATCGTGCTGATGGCCGCGCTGCTCATCATCCCCGCGGTCGCCGCGCGATTCTGGACCGATCACCTGGGCACCATGCTTGCGCTCGCGGGCTTTTTCGGCGCGGTCACCGGCGGCGCGGGCACGCTCGCAAGCGCGTCATGGCCCGAGCTTCCCGCCGGGCCGATCATCGTCATCGCCGGCGCGATCGTGTTCGCCGTCTCGGCGCTTGTCGCGCCGCGCCGGGGCGTGGTCGCCCGGCTGGCGACGCACTTTCGTTTCCGCGTGCGTGTCGCCAGGCAGAACCTGCTGCGTACGCTCTACGAATTGTCCGAGTCGTCCATCGACGCGCCGCCGCGGGTCGGGTTTGAAATGCTTGCCGCCGCCCGGTCCTGGAGCGCGCCCGCGCTGCGCGCGTGGCTGGCGATGGCAAGGCGCCGCGGAGAGATCGAGGGCGACACGCACGCGGGGTGGCGTCTCACGCCCGCGGGCATGGCGAGGGCCGCGGATATCGTGCGCCGCCACCGTTTGTGGGAGCTTTTCCTCGTGCGTCAGGCGGATATCGCGCCGGATCACGTCGATCGCGGCGCGGACGAGATCGAGCACGTCGTCACCAGCTCGATGATGGCGCTTCTCGAACGCGAGCTGCACGAGGTCGGGCGCTGGCCCGAACCCGCCGTGCCGGTTTCCGTGCATCCGATCCCGGAGGCGCGGGCGTGATGTTCGGCTTCGATCCCATCGCTTTCTGGATCGTCGTGACCGGCGTGCTCGTCAATTGCACCGGCGCGCTTTTGGGCAACTATCTCGTGCTGCGCCGCATGAGCCTTCTGGGCGACGCAATCTCCCACGCCGTGCTGCCGGGCCTGGCGATCGCGTTTGTCGTCACGCAAACGCGCTCGCCGCTGCCGATGCTCATCGGCGCGCTCGCGGCCGGCGTGGCCACGATCGTCCTGACCGAGCTCATCCACACGCGCGTGAAGGTGCCGGAGGATTCCGCGATGGGCGTGGTCTTTACGACGCTGTTCGCGATCGGCGTCGTCATCATCTCGAAGGTCGCCGCGCAGGTGGATCTCGATCCGGGGTGCGTTCTGTATGGCATCCTCGAAACCGCCGCGCTCGACACGGTCGATATCGGCGCGCTCGAAATTCCCCGCATCACGATCACGATGTTCGCCGCGTTCTCCGCGGTCGTCGCCTTCATTCTCCTTTTGTGGAAAGAGTTGAAGATCGTCGCGTTCGATCCCGCGCTCGCGACCACGCTCGGCATCCCCGCGCGCCTTGTCCATTATGCTCTCATGATGATGGTCGCGGGCTTTTGCGTCGCGGCGTTCGAGGCCGTGGGGTCGATCCTTGTCGTCGCCATGCTGATCGTGCCGCCCGCGGCGGCGTATCTGTGCACCGACCGCCTGTCTTTCATGGTCGTCATCTCCGCCGTCATCGCGGCGGCGAGCGCATTTTTCGGCCGTCTCGCCGCGTTTCACCTCGGTACGAGCGTCGCCGCGATGATGGCCGTCGCCGCCGGCGGATTCTTCGTGCTGGCGTTTTTCGCCGCGCCGAGGCACGGCCTGGCCGCGCGTGCCTGGTACAAGATGCGCGTCGGCATGAGGG
>JAIOHV010000091.1 GCA_019912885.1 bacterium | reverse complement strand
CTCTACGCCCGTGCCGACGCGTTTGTCATGGCGAGCCGTTCCGACGGCGACGACGTCGAAGGCTTCGGCATCGTGTTTGTCGAGGCGGGCGCGTTCGGCGTACCGGTCGTCGGCGGGCGATCCGGCGGCGTGCCGGAGGCCGTGCGCGACGGCGAAAGCGGATTTCTGGCCGATCCGCTCGACCCCGCGGATATCGCCGGCAAAATCGCGCGCATCCTCGACGATCGCGCCCTCGCGCGCCGCCTTGGCGACGAGGGCCGGCGCCTGGCATCGGAGGTTTTCACCTTCGAAGCCATGACGCGGGAGATCGCGGCGGCGCTGCACGTCGCCGAGCCAATGTAGCGTTCGCGATGTCAGGGCCGCAAACGAAGCCGCCGCAGGCGGCGGAGTGCGCGGTCGGCAACGGTCGCGAAGTCAGGGCCGCAAACAAAGCCGCCGCAGGCGGCGGAGTGCGCGGTCGGCAACGGTCGCGAAGTCAGGGCCGCAAACGAAGCCGCCGCAGGCGGTGGAGTGCGCGGTCGGCAACGGTCGCGATGTCAGGGCCGCAAACGAAGCCGCCGCAGGCGGTGGAGTGCGCGGTCGGCAACGGTCGCGATGTCAGGGCCGCAAATAAAGCCGCCGCAGGCGGTGGAGTGCGCGGTCGGCAACGGTCGCGATGTCAGGGCCGCAAACGAAGCCGCCGCAGGCGGTGGAGTGCGCGGTCGGCAACGCATCAGGCGGAACGGTATATTGATCGGCGATGCTGGGGCGGTATCGACCGCGCACTTCGCCGCCCCGCTGGCGCGGGGCGACTGCGTTTGCGGCCCTGACGCCTCAACCGTTCGCATGGACAAAACATCCGCCATGCACACAATGTCCGCGATGACCGATACGCGCCCGCACCATGGGGACTCCACTCAATCCTCAATCCTCGATCCTCAATCCTCCCTAAAAGGACACGACATCGTATGCGTCGCGTCCTCGAACTGGGATGGTCTCTGGGTGAACGCGCAGCATCTGATGTCGCGTTTGGCGGAACGCAATCGCGTGCTTTACGTCGAGAACATGGGCCTGCGCGCGCCGGCGGCCACCGGTGGCGATCTCGCCAAAATTGTCCGCCGCGTGCGCACGTGGATGGCGGGTGCGCGGCCGGTGACGCCCAATCTGCACGCGCTCGCGCCGATCGCGCTGCCGTTCCACCAGTTCAAAAGCGTGCGCGCGATAAACCGGTGGCTGCTCGTCCGCCGCATCCGCCGCCACGCGCGTCGCCTCGGCATGACGCGCCCAATCCTCTGGTCGTTCCTGCCGACGGCCGATTCGCTCGTCGGCGCATTGGGGGAAAAGCTCGTCGTGTATCAATGCGTCGACGATTACGCCGCCAATCCCGGAGCGCCGTTCGTGGCGATCCGCGAGGCCGAGGCGCGCATGGTCGATAAGGCCGATCTCGTCATCGCGACGAGCCCCGTGTTGTACGATCGCTTGAAGGATCGCGCGCGCCGCTGCCTGTATTCGCCGAACGCAGCGAACGCGGAGCACTTCGCGAATCCGCCGACGGCGCTTCCCGACGGCGTCGCGCATCTTGCGCGCGGGCGGCGTGTCATTGGATACGCGGGCAACATCAGCGCGTACAAGACGGACATCGCGCTTCTCACGAAGGTCGCCAGGGCCTTTCCCGACGACCTCGTTCTGCTCGTCGGTCCGATCGGCGTCGGCGACCCGACGACGAACGTAGGCGACCTGCTCGCGCAGCCCAACGTGCGTTCGCCCGGCCGCGCCGACTACGATGACCTGCCGGCGATCGTCTCCGCGTTCGATGTGGCGATTCTGCCGCTGGCCGACAACGAATCGACGCGGGCGAGCTTTCCGATGAAGTTCTACGAATACATGGCCGCGGGAAAGCCCATCGTCGCGACTGAACTGCCGAGCTTCGCCGACTACGCGGATCGGCCGGACCTCGTGCGCCTGGCGCGCGGGGCCGATGCGTTTGTCACCGCGGTTCGCGACGCGCTCGCCCATCCCGGCGATGAACGCGTCGTCCAGACGCGCCGCGAGGAGGCGCGCCGGCACGACTGGACGGCGCGCGTGTTGGCGATCGGCCGCGAGACGAACGATGCGCTCGCGAGACGCGCGCCGCGCGTCGCGCTCGTGCACGACTGGCTGACCGGTATGCGCGGCGGCGAAAAGGTGCTGGAGGTTTTCGGCGAGCTGTGGCCGAGCGCCGACCTGCTGACGCTGCTGCACATCCCCGGCAAGGTCTCGAAGACGATCGAGAATCGGCGCATCAAAACGAGCTTTGTGCAGCGCCTTCCGTTTTCCGAAAGCAAATACCGAAACTACCTGCCGCTGTTTCCGTTTGCGATCGAGCGGTTCGACATGTCGCCCTACGACGTGGTGATTTCGAGTTCGCACTGCGTCGCCAAGAGCGTGAAAGTGCGGCCCGGCGCGCTTCACATCAGCTACGTTCACACCCCGATGCGCTACGTGTGGGATATGTACGACGCCTACTTCGGCCCGGAGCGAATCCCATTCGCGCCCGCGCGTTGGGCGATCGGCCTTGTGGCGGCGTGGTTGCGCCGCTGGGACGCGACAACCGCCGATCGCGTGCATCACTTCGTCAGCAACAGCCGGCACGTCGCGGAACGCATCCGCCGTTGCTACGGCCGCGAGGCGACCGTCATCTGGCCGCCGGCGGACATCGCGCGATTCGCGATCCGTAAAACGCCGGGGCGTGACTATCTCATCGTTTCCGCGCTCGTTCCGTACAAGCGCATCGACCTGGCCGTGCGTGCGGCGGCGATTGCGGGATTCGGCCTGAAAATCGTCGGGACCGGGCCGGAGATGGAACGCCTCAAGGCGATGGCCGGGCCGAACGTCACGTTCCTGGGCTGGCAATCCGACGAGGCGCTGCCGGCGCTGTACGCGAATGGCCGCGCGTTCCTGTTTCCGGGCGAGGAGGATTTCGGCATCACCCCGCTCGAGGCGCAGGCGTCCGGCCGCCCCGTCATCGCCTACGCGCGCGGCGGCGCGCTCGAGACGGTGCGCGGCGTGCGCCCGGGCGAGGCGATTCCGAAAGATGCGACGGGCGTTTTCTTCGATGAGCCGAACGTGGAATCGCTCATCGGCGCGATCGCGTTTTTCGAGGCGAACGAGTCCGCGTTCGACCCCGAAGCGATTCGCGCCAACGCGTTGCCGTTTGCGCGCGACCGCTTCCGCGACCAGTTCCGCGCGTTTGTCGAGGCGAAAATGCACGAGCGCGGTATGATCGTGGATACCGCGGCCAGGGCGGCGTCATGACGATCGCGCGGCGCCGCACGTTCGTGCTTTCGCTGGCTGCGGTCGCGGATATCGCCATCGTCGTGGCGGCGTGGCTCGCCGCGTATCCGATTCGTTTCGACCTCGGCGTCATTCCGCTCTTTGTCGATCACGTCCCGCGCTTTTCGGAATACGCGTGGCTCGGTCTTCTTGTCGCGTTCATCTGGACGCTCGTGTTTTTCGGCTCGCGCCTGCACGCGCAAAAGACGATTCCGTCGCTGTTTCGCGAGGTCTATCGCGCCCTGCGCGCGCATGCGATCGCGTTTTCGCTGTTCGTCGTCGCCACGTTCTTCCTCGCGCAGTACAAACCGAGCCGCGTCGTGTACGCGATCTTCGCGCTGATCTCCACGATCGGCATCGCCGCCAATCGTGCCGCGTTTCGCCAGGCGCTTCTCGCGCGCCGCCGGCGCGGTATCGGCGTGCGCCGCGTGCTGGTCGTCGGCGCGGGCGATCTCGGGCGCGAGGTCGCCGCGCGCCTTGCGCGTCACCGGGAGCTTGGCCTTCTGCCGATCGGCTTTCTGTCAGACGAGTCGCCGGGCGCCCCGAGCATCGACGGTCTGCCGGTGTTCGGCGCGCCGACGGACGTGGAGCGCGTGATCGCCGCGCAAAACGTCGAGACCGTGTTCGTCGCGCTGCCTCTTTCGGCTTCCGACCGCCTGCGCGCGGTGCTCGATTGCCTGGGCGAGGAAATGGTCGATGTGAAGGTCGTGCCCGATCTGTATCAATACGTCACGCTGCGGGCCGGCGTGGAGGAGTTCGACGGCCTGCCGGTCATCAGCCTGAAGGAGTCGCCGCTCTACGGCTGGAAGGCGCTTCAAAAACGCGCGTTCGACCTCGTCGCGTCCGCGCTCGGTCTTATCGTCCTGTCGCCGCTGTTCGCGCTCGTGGCAATTCTCGTCAAACTCACAAGTCCCGGCCCCATATTCTACCGCCAGGAGCGCATGGGCCTGGATGGCCGCGTGTTCGACATCCTGAAATTCCGCTCGATGCGTCAGGACGCCGAGGCGCAGACCGGCGCCGTGTGGGCCAAAGAGGGCGACCCGCGGCGCACGCGCTTCGGCGCGTTTTTGAGAAAGACGAACATCGACGAGCTGCCACAGCTTCTCAACGTGCTCAGAGGCGAGATGAGCCTTGTCGGCCCGCGCCCGGAACGGCCCGTTTTCATCGAGCAATTCCGGCGCGAGATCCCCAAATATATGTTGAGGCACCGGGTGAAAGCTGGTATTACCGGCTGGGCGCAAGCAAACGGCTGGCGCGGCGATACGGACCTGCGGCGCCGGATCGAATGCGACATCTACTACATCGAAAACTGGTCGTTTGCCCTGGACCTGCGCATCATCTGGATGACGCTCGTTCGGGGCTTTTTCGATAAAAACGCGTATTGAGGCGCGTGGAAAAAGGACGCGATCGACATGGATATCTGCGTTGTGGGCACGGGTTACGTGGGGCTTGTCGCCGGCACCTGCTTTGCCGAAACCGGCAACGACGTGGTGTGCGTCGACGTGCGGGCCGACATCATCGACAAGCTCAATCAGGGCGAAATCCCCATCTTCGAGCCGGGGCTCGAGGAGCTGGTGCGGCGGAACGCCGATGACGGCCGGCTCTCCTTCACGACCGATCTGGCCGAGGGCGTCCGCAAGGCGAAGTTCATCTTCATCGCCGTTGGAACGCCGCAGGACGAGGACGGCCGAGCCGATCTGCGCTACGTCGTTGAGGTCGCCGGCGACATCGGACGCGCGATGAACGGCAAGGACGTCGAAGCGTTCCCGAAGATCGTCGTCGACAAAAGCACCGTGCCGATCGGCACCGCGGACATGGTGCGCGAGACGATCGCAAGGCACACCGACAAGCCGTTTCACGTCGTCTCGAACCCCGAGTTCATGAAGGAAGGCGCCGCGGTCGACGATTTCCTGAAGCCCGACCGCGTCGTCATCGGCACGGACGACGGCGAGGTCGGCGAGGCGATGAAGCTTCTCTACAAGCCCTTTGTACGCACCGAAAACCCCATCATCGTCATGGACATCCGCTCCGCGGAGATGACCAAATACGCCGCCAACGCGCTGCTCGCGACCAAGATCAGCTTCATGAACGAGATCGCCGGCCTGTGCGAAGAAGTCAACGCCGACGTGGACATGGTGCGCAAGGGCATCGGCCACGACCGGCGCATCGGCTTCCAGTTCCTGTTTCCCGGCGCGGGCTACGGCGGAAGCTGCTTCCCCAAGGACGTGAAGGCGCTCTTGCGCATCGGCGAGGAAAACGGCCGCGGCATGCACATCGTGCGCGCGGTGGATGACGTCAACGCCGAGCAGAAGGCCGTGCTGGTGCGCAAGGCGCATCGCGTTTTCGGCGAGGATCTCACCGGCAAGACGTTCGCGGTGTGGGGCCTCGCGTTCAAGCCGCAGACCGACGATATGCGCGAGGCGCCCTCGATCGTCACCATCCGCGGGCTCATCAAGGCCGGCGCGAAGGTGCGCGCGACGGACCCGCAGGCGCTCGAGGTGGCCGCCGGCATGTTCAGGGAAGAAATTGACGCGGGCGCCGTCACGCTCGTGGAAGACAACTACGCCGCGCTCGCCGGCGCCGACGCGCTCATCGTCGTGACCGAGTGGAACGAGTTCCGCCGCCCGAACTTCGCCAAAATGAAGTCCGCCATGAAAGGCGCCGTCGTCATCGACGGGCGCAACATCTACGAACCGGCGCTCATGCGCGAGGCCGGGTTCGAGTACCACAGCATCGGGCGGCCCTCCTGAACATGCCGCGCGTTCTCATCACCGGCTGCGCGGGCTTCATCGGCTCGCACCTGTGCGATCACTACACGGGCCTCGGTTTCGACGTAATCGGCATGGACAACCTGCTGACCGGCAACATGCAGAACATCGCGCACCTGTCGGGCCAGGAAAACTTCTCGTTCATCAAGCACGACGTGACGAACTACATCTTCGTCGACGGCCCCCTCGACTACATCCTGCACTTCGCCTCGCCGGCCTCGCCGATCGACTACCTGGAATTGCCGATCCAGACGCTGAAGGTCGGCGCGCTCGGAACGCACAAGGCGCTCGGCCTCGCCAAGGCGAAAAAGGCGCGCTTCCTGCTTGCCAGCACGAGCGAGGTCTACGGCGATCCGCTCGAGCATCCGCAAAACGAGTCGTATTGGGGCAACGTCAATCCCATCGGGCCGCGCGGCGTGTACGACGAGGCCAAGCGCTTCGCCGAGGCGATCACGATGGCGTATCACCGCTTCCACGGCGTCGAGACGCGCATCGTGCGCATCTTCAACACCTTCGGCCCGCGCATGCGCCTGCGCGACGGCCGCGTCGTGCCCGCCTTCGGAACGCAGGCCCTGCGCGGCGAGCCGCTCACCGTGTTCGGCGACGGCTCGCAGACGCGCTCGTTCTGCTACGTCTCCGACCTGGTCGACGGCATCCACCGCCTGCTGATGAGCGATTACGCCGAGCCGGTGAACGTCGGCAATCCGCGCGAGATGACCGTGCTGGAGTTCGCCAAACGCATCCTCGCCATCACGGGAAGTACGAGCGAAATCGTCTTCAAGCCGCTGCCCGAGGACGACCCCAAGGTGCGCCAGCCGGATATCGCGCTCGCGCGCAAGCTGCTCGGCTGGGAGCCCCGCGTCACGCTGGAAGATGGCCTCAAACGCACGCTCGATTACTTCGCCGAGGCGCTGAACGGCTCCGCGAAAAAGGGGCCCACCGCGTGAGCGTTCCTGTCACCTCTGGGTCCGCCGAACGCTGGGAGCGCAGGCGTCCCGCCTGCTTAGGGTCCGGGTCCGCCGAACCTCCCGCAACGCAACTTGCGACGGAAATTCCCAATACCACATTCCCCATTCCCAATTCGCGCGACCTTCCAGCCTTCGGGCCTTCCAGACTTTCCGTCTCCGTCCGCGGAGCCCTCCCATGAGCGTCCTTGTCGCCGGCGGCGCGGGATACATCGGGTCCGTCACCGCGAAGGTCCTGCTCGGCGCGGGCCACAAGGTCGTCGTCTACGACAACCTCTCGCGCGGGCATCGCGCCGCCGTTCCGCACGGCGCGGCGTTTGTCGAGGCCGATTTGGCAGACGCCGTCATCCTGGCGCGCACGATCCTGACGCACAAGGTCGAGGCGGTCATGCACTTCGCGGCGCACAGCCTCGTGCCCGAGTCGATGCAAAAGCCGGAGCTGTATTTCGGCAACAACGTCGCCACCGGCCTCGTCATCCTGGAGGCGATGCGCGCGGCCGGCTGCAAACGCATCGTCTTTTCGTCCACGTGCGCCACCTTCGGCGTGCCCGAGCGCGTGCCCATCGCCGAGAACGACCGAAAAAATCCCGAAAGCCCCTACGGCGAAAGCAAGCTGATGTTCGAGCGCATGCTGCACTGGTACGTGCGTATCCACGGGTTCTCCGCGGTGGTGCTGCGCTACTTCAACGCGGCCGGCGCGTTCGGCGAGACCGGCGAGGATCACCGGCCCGAAACGCACCTCATCCCGCTCGTGCTGCAGGTCGCGCTCGGCAAGCGCGAGGCGATCAGCGTCTACGGCACGGATTACGACACGCGCGACGGCGCCGCGATCCGCGACTACATCCACGTGCGCGACCTGGCCGAGGCGCACCGCCTCGCGCTCGAAAAGGCGGGGGAGGGCTTTGAGCACTACAACCTGGGCGCGGGCAAGGGCTACACCGTGCGCGAGGTGATCGACGCCGCGCGCCGCGTCACCGGCCACGCCATTCCGTCGATCGACGCGCCCCGCCGCGCGGGCGACCCGCCGGAACTCGTCGCCTCACTCGGCAAGATCCGCGACGCCTGGGGATTCGAACCCGCGCACCCGGAAATCGACGAGATCGTCACCTCCGCCTGGCAGTGGGCGAAGGCACACCCGGACGGCTACCCGGACTGACGCCGCCTTGTTGGGCACGCACCTTTGCTCCTCGTCATTCCTCGCGTCCTGTCATTCTGAGCGAAGCGAAGAATCTCGCTCCGCCTCCCTTGGGACCGTCTTGTCATTCTTCGCGTCTTGTCATTCTGAGCGTCCTGTCATTCTGAGCGAAGCGAAGAATCTCGCCCGACCGTCCTGTCATTCTGACCGTCTTGTCATTCTGAGCGAAGCGAAGAATCTCGCCCCGCCCTGGCACAGCCGCTCTCGGAACGGGGTCCCGCCTGTTTTTACCACCGCAATTTTGTTCACGCCCAGCTGCGGAGTGAGCGGAGCGCGTCGAACGGAGCCGCGCGCGCCCGCCGTGCCGAAGCTTCAGCGAAGGCGGGTAAGCAAGCGGTCGCCCCATTCGCCTGACAAGTCGGCTGTCGAAAGAGCCTCGCACTTCCCGAAAGCCCGGGAACGCCGAGTTCCAGCTCGGCATTTGTTCGCCCGGAAGCACCGTCAATTCGCGCGAAAAACGCCTATACCCGCAACTCGAGGATCCGTGTTATCGTCTGCTCCGACGAAAACACGAGGCTCGCGATGATGTGCGATGTGTGGCGCGACAATAACAACGCAATCACGGAAAGCAGCCCAACCAACGCGGCAGACCGGGAGCCGACCAAGACACGCGCGCCACTACCGACGGTTTTGCCTGCTTGAATTACGCCGGCATTGATGAAGTGACTCGCATTGAAGGGGTTTTTTCAATGTCCGACCAACTGTCAAGGCTTTTCGGCAAGGCCAATGAAGAAGAGTCGCCTCAATCTTCGCGGCTGGAGCGCCGCCCATCTGTTTCAAATAGGAATTCTGGACGGCGGGAGCCGCCAACCGAGCTTGATTGGTCAAAAGCAGAATACATCCCACTTCCGCCGTCCCCACCCCCCTGGGAAGTTGACGGTCGCGACGAATTCAACCGCGAATACGACGATCCGTTGATTGGCCCAGTGATTCGGGCAGGGTTTAATGGGGAGCATACGAAAGTCGTAAAGCTCGCCGCGAACTTGTCCCGCGAACAACGACAAGGTTATGTCGGCGACATAATTGGTAAGGCGTACCGCAAGCTCATCCTCCAGCGGATGCAGTCCGGAAAACTAATCGCTGCTGCGAAACAGTGCGTCGACCTATTTGAGCTGGTTCCCGATGACGTCAAAGATGTCGATCGCAACCGATTTAATAAGATCCTTGCGCAAATGGACAAGGCCGGAACAAAGCACGACTACACTCCCGTTGACGTTCTAGGCCGGTCGTCGTTGCCGCTATTCACGGTGTCGGAAGAATCACCTTGGAGTCTTGCGAGGGTACGAGCGCTCAATAAAGACGAGCGCCCCGACCCGGCGTTCGAGATCGCGGCAATCGACGAGGCTGGCACTTGGTTTCTCGATCGTTCGGGCTCGAGCGTAAAACGCCGAGCGGTAAAATGCGTCCTTCGCCGCGTTGACCGGCACGGGCGCGTCGTCGGGGAACTTGGGTTGCAACATGACGCGTATCGCACAGGGATTGGTGCTGCGGGTTCAAGTATCGCGATTATGGACTCGAGCGGATTCCTTCACGTTTACGACGCCGCGTTGAAAATCGTCGTCGAGACAAACCTTCGCGACGATCCGCGAGTCGTCGAGCATTTCCGGACGATTGATACGAATTATTGGGGGGAGTTCAAATCTCAGGTGCGAGCGGTTGACATCGCCCAAGAGGGCGACCGTTATCTATTCACGTTAGCTGACGAGGCGTGGTGTTGCACATTGGATGGTCGCGCCGTTTGGGGTTTGGTGACGCCGCTAAACGAGGGCTGGAAGCGGGTTGTCGGACGCAGCGAACGATTCGGAGTAGGTTGGGAAGTCGATGCGGCACTTCAGCTCCTTGGTTTATCGCTGCCTGTTAGTCCCGCGGAAATCAAGCGAAGATATCGCACTTTGGCTCTCACTTGCCATCCCGACCGGAATCCCGGCGATCCGGCGGCGGCAGAAAAAATGAAGGCGTTGAACAGAGCGTTCGAGGTTCTGACAGGTGTCGACCCGAAGTCACTCAGTTTCGACGAATCTGATGTCACGTACTTCGCTCGTACGGCGCCCGATTATGTTTGGGAAATCGATGGCGCCCGGTTGGAGTTTTTCTGTGGGACGCCTCAGGATTGGATTTACGAAGCCAGCTTCTCTGGTGACGATGGTGGAAGTTACTTGGCAACATATTCCGGCAAGGTGATTCTGGTTTCAAGAAAGGGCGAACCGATAATCGTATACGATGTTGGGACTTGTCCAACCGAAATTGTCGCCGTCGGACAGTTCACTTACTTCTTGACGCCGACCCGGCTATACGTCGTCGAGAACAAGACCAAACTCGCTGCTTTCCTCGACGTTTTCCATCAAGGACGAATGATCATTTCACGGACGGGGTTTGGGCTCCTTACAAGCAAACGATTGAGGTGGTTCACAAAGGCTGGCGAAAAGATAGGTGAGTTGAATACGCGTGACCCGATCCGGGCAATTTACGCTGTCGACGGAGGTGCGGTCGTGCAAACGCGCCAGCACCAAGTCGTCGTGAACGAATTGGCGTTATAAGCGGCCCGAGAACTTTGGATTACGAAAGTGAATCTGGATTCGAAAGCACATCATTCTTCCATTGTACTCGTAACCCACACATTGGTCTCGCCATTGGCACGCAATTCTACGTATGCCACGCGCACCGCGCCGGTCGGAAGCAAGGCATTAACAAAGTTCCGCTGTCTCGTCGTGAGCGGGGCCAGTGTTTCACCAGCAGCGCGATCGCCAACCAATACGAACAGATTGCCGTCGTTTGATTTCACCTCAAAATCGTGAACCGAGCGATCGGAGCGCGGAATGTGAAGTAACGACGTTACTCCAACCTTGTCCACGAAATACTTTTTTGCGGCCTCAACCAAATTGGTGCGAATAGTCGGCTCATTCGACCAGTCGTCTCGGATGGCAACGGTCTGCGGGTCGTCGTTGGACCCAGGCGCCTTCGGAGAAAACTCAATACCGGCCTCGCGAAACAGCTTTCTGTGGCCGAAGGTTTCGAGAATCAATTCAAAGGTTGGGAAATCAACGAGCGTTCGCTCCGGAACGGCCAGCCATCGTGTCAGTTTCATCAGGGCGTTGCGCATGCTCGGAATTATGCGGAAGTAGTCGCGCGGGTGAAGCGACGTCACGTCGTCATGCGTGACCGCGCGCACCATGGCCTCGCTTTTCCGGTTCATGGTCGTGTAGACATACGGGTTCACCATTACGAGGTACTGGGACATCATGGAGATTTCGAGTTGCGGGTTATCCGCGGCCAGTGCCTCGCAGATCGCGCGGTCGGCCACGCGCACGCTGCTTGCCCGTTCAAGGAGATTCAGTAACGCGCAACAAAACGCCGGATTCGCAGGCGCCATCTTGTTCGCGCTACGCCGCATTTGACCGTATCGCCCTCTTCGGTCCATCAGTTGCCGGTTCAAGGAATAACGATAGAGGTCTTGCAACTCGTCAACGAGAGCGGGCGGCAGCGGCGGATCGTAGGTGAACGTTAAATTGGCGACGGGCTGCTGAGTATCCGCTAGTTTAGCGAGGACGGGGACGATTGCCGAATCCAGCCACCGCTTCTCATGGCGCAGATGTCGCACCACCAAACGGAATGCCTCGGGCGTTGGGTCGAGTCGTCGATAGATCGCCTCAGGATTTGTTCGAAGAAAATTTAGCAAGTCTTCGCGTAATCTCGTCACGACGAAATTTCCTTTTGATCTACGTGCTCTCCGAATTCGAACGACTCGTTCCGGGTTCGGAACGGCCACCGGACGATCGCCTTTTGGCGTTTTCGATCGATGATCGTTGCAAAAAAAGCGGGGAGCCGCAACAGGCGCAGTTGGGGCGCGTAGTGGTTGGAGGCGCGTGCATTCATTTCTGCGCGTCGCGACGGAAGCGGGGTTGGGGTGTTCCGTGCGGATCGGCAGCGGCCCCGTGCCGAGGATACCGCGCGCCGGCAACCCCCTGTCGCGGAGTGTAGCCGTCGCGATTCGGACGAAGCGACGCGGTATTTGAAATCGGTATGCCGGGGCGGTGCGGACCGCGCACTCCGCTTCGCTGCGTTTGCGGCACTGACGTCGCAGCGTAGCAATCGCCTGGCAAGCTGTGAAGGCCGGTCGCTGGCGTTTACGGCACGACCATCGCCGCACGCCCCGCGCGTCTTGCATCCCCGCGCCGCATCGCTTAGGAATAGCCCGCCCGCGCGAAATGCGTTCGGGCGCTTCCTCGTATGCCTCAAGCCGCCGCCCACGAATCGTCCCCCGGCAAGACCGCTCGCGAAATCGCCGACGAGCGTCTCGCGCCCGCGCGCATCCCGCTGCTTCATCGCGGCGTGACGTGGATGCTCCTCGCGCAGTTCCTTTTCGCGATGATGAGCGTGTTCACCCGAGTGGGCGCGAACAGCGTGCCGTGGCCGGAGATCGCCGCGTCGCGTTTCGTCGTCGGCGCGCTGCTCGCGTGGGGCTTTGCCGTTTCGCGCAACCGCTCGCTTCGGATCGTCAATCACAAGGTCGCCTGGACGCGCAGCGTGTTCGGCACGCTTTCCGCGGTCACGGTGTTTTACGTGCTTTCCAACGCACGCATTCCGCTCGGCGACGCGGTGACCATCCACTCCACCGGCCCGATCTACGTCGCGCTGTTGTCCTGGCCGATCCTGAAAGAGCGCGTCGAACCGCGCGTGGCGTGGGCGATCCCGTTCGCGTTCCTGGGCATGGCGCTTGTCGTCAAGCCGACCTTTCAAGTGGCGATCGACCTCGCGCTCGTCGCCGCCGCCGGCGCCGTGGCGTATTCGGTCGCGATGGTGTCGCTGCGCATGCTCGGCCCCGGCGAGACGCGCGAGGCCATCGTGCTGCATTTTTCGATCTTCGCGTCCGTCGTGTTCTGCGTCGCGTCGGCGCTGACCTGGGAGACGCCGAGCGCCGAGGCCGCGGCCTATCTGCTTTTGACCGGCCTCACCGGCGGCCTCGGCCAGCTTGCCATGACGACGGCGTATTCGCTGGAGCGCGCGGCGAAAATCAGCTCGCTGTCTTACATCGGCGTCATCATGGTGCACCTCCTGGCGATCCCCGTTTTCGGCGAGCTGCCGGGCGCGTGGCAGATCGTCGGCACGCTCCTAGTCGTCGGCGCCGGCGCGATGGCCACTCTGAAGCTGGGATTCGAGCAGCAGGCGCGCAGCGGGTAAGCGAGAAAATGCGGATTGCGGATTGCGGATTGAATCGCATTTCAACACGAAGAAGACACTGAGAGCACGGCCTTGCCACCCTGAGCGAAGCGAAGGGTCTTCGCGGTCAAATGGCGAGATCCTTCGCTGCGCTCAGGATGACAGACACTCAATCCTCAATCCTCAATCCTCGATCCTCGATCCTCAATCCTCAATCCTCGATCCTCGATCCTCGTCCGATCGTTTGACACGCCAACGCTCGCGACTAAACTCCTTTCCGCCGCGCCGCCAAGGTGGCGAAACTGGTATACGCACGAGACTCAAAATCTCGCGTCCGCAAGGACATGCGGGTTCGATTCCCGCCCTTGGCATTGCATGCAAGAAGATTCCCATCGCGATCGGTCCGTCGATCGCACGGGGCGGCGTTTGTCCGCCGAACGTGACGCGGCCGGGCTCGGCGCGCCACCGGACGGGTTAGGGACCGCCGCGATCCCCTGGTGGCGATCCGATGCCGCGGGCCTTTCGCTCGTCGTCGTCGCCGCGCTGATCCTTCTCGCCCTGAGTTATACGACGCTTCAATCGTCGTCGTATCCGACCGGCAAGGACGTCTATGGGCATCTCATCAACGTCCGCCTCATCGAATATCGATTGAACGAAGGCGGCGAGGCCTACGAGCCTCCGCTGTTCGACATCCTTTTCAACCGGCACGTGCGCTATCCTCCGATCCGTTACGTGCTCGCGATCGCCGTTCGCGACCGACTTGCGGAAAAAGTCGGCTTTTACGTTTCGACCGTCGCCTCGCAATATCCCTTTTTCCTTCTGCTGATGTTGTCCGTATACGGACTCGCGCGCGCGTACGCGCCGCCGCTATACGCCGCGGGCGTTACGGCCGTCGTCGCCATGTTGCCGGAGACGCTTCCGGAGCTTTCCCAGTTCACGCCGGCCATGCCCCTGGCCGCGACGACGCTGGCGGCGCTTTTCGTGTTGCTGCGGATGGATGTATTCGTCCGGCGCCGCTCGACGCTCGCCTTCGCGGCCATCTGCGGCGGCGGAGCCATGACGTATTACCTCTTTGTCATTTACATATTTCCGATCACGGCGTTGACGTTTGCGCGTCGATGGCGAGCCTCGACCCCTGGGCTTCGCCGGAACATCGTTCGCAACGGCCTGCTTGCGTTTGCCATCGGTCTCATTATCGGCGCGCCGTATTACCTGAATCCCGACACGATCTACCCGCTTCTGGGCGAATACGGCCGCGAGGCATCCGACATCATCGACGACATCGAATTCGACGACGCGGACGACGCGCTCATCGCCACGAGGCCGTTTCGCGCGTTTTACCGATATGCGCGAATCCTCCTGGAGCGCAGTTGGCCGTTTTCGTTATGGCCGCTTCTCATCGTTTTTCTCCTCGCCCGGCGAAGGTGGCGCGACAACCACTTCGGCCCCTTCGTCGTCGTCGCCGCGTCGGGGATACTCGTTCTGCTCTTTTTTTATGGCACCTTCGAGGACTACCTCGCGCCGCTGTTTCCGTTGGGCGTCGTCGTCGCGGCGTCAGCCTTTCGCGGCATGAATCGGGTGCTGCGCCTCGTCCTGGTACTGGCGACCGTCGTCGGCGGCGGGCTCACGGCTTATCGAAATATCGAAGACGTGCCGAAGATCGGGCGCGGCACCTATCTGCGTGCCGCGAAAATCGTGTTTGCCGGCTGCGACGAGGAGCGGACGCGCCGCGTCATCTGGGGCAACTGCCGGTTCACCGACCGGGCTTACATGTTCGGCCGCGTCTGCGGATTCGATATCGAAACACTCGAGACCGCGGCGCTCGACGACAATCCGCGTTCACCCGACGAAATCGATTTTATCGTTGTGGATGGTTACAGCGTCTTCGAGCAGATCGTCCCGTGGAATCGGCTCTTGCCCGATTTGGCGGCCTGTCGTCTCGAAGTTCGCCACGATCGCGTGACTGATCGCATGTCGCTCTTCTTCAACGGCGTCAACGTGCGCGACCGTTTCGAGCGCGTGCCGATCTATGAGGCGCCGCGCCGTTTCGATCGCGTCCAGATGCGCGTCTACCGGCGCAAGGGATTCCGGCCATTCGGCCCGCGCGCCGCGAACGCGTGGGGCGCCGCTCAGCCGTCGTCGGCGCCGCCCGTGTTATCGGCCGCGCCCGAATCCTTGGCCGCGCCCACGCCATCGCCCGCCGGCGCGACCGCTCCCGAATCCGCCAAGCCACCGCCGGGCTCCACCTTGTAAACCGCGTATTTTTTGTCCGACGACCAGAACACGCGCTCGAACGCGATGCCCCGCCACGTGGCGAGCCGCGCCTGTTCCGGCAGGCGCATCAGCGGCGCGAAGTCGATGGGTGACCCGTATTGGTACGCGAGATAGATGGGTCCGCCTTCCGATAACCGGCGATGGACCTGGTCGCCGTCGAGCCTTCCGGTTGCGTCGCTGATGTCCGCGCCGATCGCGCGCTCGCCGCCAAGTTTGGCCTCGACTTGCAGATAACCCTTGTCGCTCGTCCCGATCATCACGCGGCCCTCGTCGATGCCGGACAGGAACGCCGCCTGCTCGGCCAGACCGCGCGCGGCGGCGAAGCGGCGATTGTCCTTCACCGTCACGGACAACGACCACACCGCGACAAGAGTCAGCGTCGCCGCCGCCGCGATACGCCCGCCGCGCGATCCGCGCGCGAGTCTTTCGAGCGCGCGCCCGGCCTGCGGAATCATCATCACCACCACCGGCATGACGTATTTGGTTTCGTTGGTTCCCATCGAACCGCCGGCCGTGCGCGCCATGAAAACCAGAATCGTGGCGATCCACGCAAAAAGGAGAGGGCGCGCCGCTCGCGAGCGCCACGCAAGCCCAATTGCCGCCAGCCCGAGTAGCAGCGTTGGCAACGGCGCGTAGCGGGCGAGGATGACCGGCCACTGGACGATCCGCTCGGCGACCGACAGATCGCCCATGTGCACTTCGGCGACGCGCCCGGCGACCGCGAGAAAATGGAACGGCCTGCCGCTGTAGTCGTAGTTGTACGCGAGCCAAGCCACCGGAAACGCCGCGGCGCATGCGTTGAAGACAAGGCCCGTCGACACGCGGCGCACAAGCGCAAACACGCCGGCGATGGGGAGCACGATCCATCCGTCGAAACGCGTCGCGGCGGCGAGCGTGAACAAAAGGCCGGCCGCGAGCGCGTCAAACGCGCGGCCGTCGCGCGTCTCGAAACGCGCGAGGGCGGCAAAGCCGGCCACCAGGAAAAACGCGTAGGGCATCATCTCCAGCCCTACGACGGAAAGCCGGATCCCATGCGGATGAAACGCGAGCAGCAGCGTCGCCGCGATCGCCGCGCCGGCGCCCCAAAGCCGCCGCGTCACGAGCCACACGACGATGAACAGGGCGATGGAAGAAACGAACGCCAATACGCGCGCGGCCAGAGTCGGGTCCGGCACAAACGCCATCGTCGCGGCGATGAGATAAAAGCTCGCCGGCCCGTACGTGATGTCCGGAACGATGCGTTCGCTTGTCACCCACTCGGCGACAAACAAGCCCCGGTCGTAAGCGTTGTGATGAAAGTCGATGCCGTTGTCGGACTGCGTGAAGGTCCAAACGCGCAGCACGACATACAACGCGAACACGCCCGCCGCGATGGCGCCCTCGCGCGTGCGTGTCATGCCGCGGGCGCTCGGAAGTACGTCATGACGATGACGCCAGGTAGTCCGCGAGCGCCGCGTCCCACGCGCGCGGGCGATATCCCGTCAGGCCGACGAGACGATCGCACGAGAGAACCGAATTCGCCGGGCGCCGCGCCTTTTGTGGATATTCGGCGGTGGTGCAAGGCGTCAGGCGCGCCGCGTGCGGCTCGAGTTCGAGAATGCGGCTCGCGAGCCCGAACCACGTCGTCGCGCCCGCGTTCGTCGCATGCACCGTGCCGCGCGCATGGCTCGCGACGCACGCGAGGATCGCGGCGGCCAGATCGCGGACCCACGTCGGCGAGCCGCGCTGATCGTTCACCACGCGCAACTCCTCGCGCTCGTCGGTAAGGCGCCGGATCGTGTCGACGAAATTCCGACCGCCCGCGCCGTAAAGCCATGCCGTGCGCACGATGAGATGCCCGTCCGGCAACTCGCGGCGCACCGCCTTTTCCCCCGCGAGCTTGCTGCGCCCGTAAGCCGATCGAGGATTCGCCGCGTCGTCTTCGATGTAGGGCTCCGCCTTCTCGCCGTCGAAAACGTAGTCCGTGGAAATATGCACGAGCCGCCGCCCGTTTTCGTGGCACGCGCGCGCCAGGTGTTCGGGAATCAGCACATTGCCCGCGCGAACGGCACCGGCGTTCGCGGGATCCTCGCAACCCTCCACGTCCGTGAACGCCGCGCAATTGATCACGACGCGCACCCCCGGAGCGCGGACAAGATCGTCGGCCGCGCCGCCTTCGGCGAGGTCGCCGTCCGCGTGCGTATGCGTTCGGGGCTCAAAGCCCGCGTCGCCGAGCGCGGCAACGACGGCGCGCCCCAGCATGCCCGTGGCGCCCGTCACAACGCACCCCGTTAGTCTCGTAGCCGGCATCCGTAAGCGCGATAATAGGTCACGCGCCGCGGCGCGCACAGGGGGCCGCCATGATCGATGGATTCCGCGAAGTCTCCCGGCATCGCTGGGAGATCCCGCGCGAGCCGGGCATGAACGTGCCCGGCATTCTCTACGCGTCCCGGGCGCTTCTCGACGCCGCGCGGAAGGACAAGGAGGTGCTGAACCAGATCCGCAACGTCGCTCGCCTGCCCGGCATCGTCGGCGCCAGCATGGCGATGCCCGACGCGCATTGGGGTTATGGCTTTCCGATCGGCGGCGTTGCCGCGTTCGACGCGAAGGACGGCATCATCAGCCCCGGCGGTGTGGGATACGACATCAACTGCGGCGTGCGCCTGGCCGCGACCGGCATCGACGCGAAGAACGTGCGCCCGATCCTCGAACGCGTCGTGCGCGGGCTGTTCAACGATGTCCCGTGCGGTTTGAACCAGCGCGGTCCCGTCCACCGCGCCGGAAAGCAGCTTGACCGCGTACTCGTCGAGGGCGCGTCGGCGATGATCGACGACGGCTTCGGCCGTGCGGACGATCTGCGGCGCACGGAGGCGGGCGGCCGCCTGCCCGACGCCGACCCGGCCGAGGTTTCGATCCGGGCGCATGAACGGGGCGGCGATCAGATCGGCACTCTCGGATCAGGCAACCACTTCCTCGAGATCGACGAGGTGGATGAAATCTACGACGAAGCGTGCGCCAGGGCCTTCGGCCTGCGCAAGGGACAGCTCGTGCTTTTCATCCATAGCGGCTCGCGCGGCCTTGGGCATCAGGTCTGCCAGGACTTCGTCGCGCGCATGAAAAACATCGACAGGGCACAGCATCTTCCCCTGCCGGATACGCAGCTTGCCTACGCGCCATTTGCCGATCCCTCGGGGCAGGCGTACTTCCACGCCATGTGCGCCGCGGCAAACTTCGCCTGGGCCAACCGGCAGACGATCATGCACCTGGCGCTCGAATCGCTGAAGCGGACGATCGGCGTTGGCGACGACGAACTCGCCGCGCGCCTCGTTTACGACGTCGCGCACAACATCGCGAAGATCGAAGAGCACGAGATTGACGGCCAAAAACGCACGGTGATCGTGCATCGCAAGGGCGCGACGCGTGCATTCCCGCCGGGCCATCCCGAACTGCCAAAGGAGTACCGCGAGGCCGGCCAGCCGGTCATGATTCCCGGCGACATGGGCCGCGCGAGTTTTGTGCTCGCCGGGCGGCCCGGTTCGATGACGCAGACTTTCGGGAGCTGCTGCCACGGCGCGGGGCGGCGTCTTTCCCGAACGCAGGCCCGGAAGATCGCCCAAGGGCGATCGATCGCCGATGAGCTTGCGGCCAGGGGGATCGTTGTCGAATGCCACGACAAACGCGCGCTTGCCGAGGAAATGCCCGAAGCCTATAAGGATGCGGCTGACGTCGTTCGCGTCATTCACGAGGCCGGGATCGCGGCGCGTGTGGCCAGACTGCGTCCCATGGGAGTGATCAAGGGGTGATTCTCGCCTATTTCGGCGTATTCCGGCGCCGCTTCCTTTATCGCGCCCGCGCGGCGTCCTGGTTTGCGGCGGTCGCTTTTCTGTTTGTGCAGGCGCCGCAAGTCTTCGCGGCGGGCGCCGTCACCGGCGCCGTCTTCGACGACGAAACGCTCATTCCCCTTGCCGGCGCCGAGGTTTCCCTCGAAGGAACGGATTTCTCCCAAACCACGGACGACGAAGGCGCCTTCACGTTCAAGGACGTCCCCGACGGAGAATACGTCGTCGCCGTCGAGGCGCTTGGTTTCGAGCGTCGCACCGCGCCCGTCACTGTTGCGGGCGGCGAGGCGAAAATCGAAATGCTGCTTTCCCCCTCGGCCGAAGGCGCGCGCCTCGCGGAAGTCACCGTCAGCGCGCGCCGCGAAACGGTGGACGTCGCCAAACAGACGCTCTCCGGCGAGGAGATCCGCACCGTGCCCGGCGCGGCGGGCGATGCGATCCGCGTCGTGCAGTCGCTGCCGGGCACCGCGAATCTCGGCCCGAGTGCGTTTGGACAAAACGGCCTTGTCATCCGCGGATCAAGCCCGGAAGACAGCCGCTACTTTGTCGACGGTTTCGACATCCCGCAGCTCTTCCACTTCGGTGGTCTGTTGACGGTCGTCAATTCCGAGTGGCTCTCGTCGCTCGATTATTACGCGGGCGGCTACGCCGTGCGTTACGGCGAGGCGATGGGCGGCATTGTCGATCTGCGTTCGCGCCCGCCGGTGCACGACGATTTTTCGGGCGTCATCGATGTGACCAACTACGCGAGCTTCGCGCTCATCGAATCGCCGCTCTCGAAAAACGGCGAATTCGCCGGCGGCTTCGCGATCCGCCGCAGTTTCATCGACTTCATCCTGCCGGAGTTGATCCCGGAAGATGAGGCGCAATTCACCGTCCTGCCGCGCTTCTACGACTATCAGGCGGCGGTAGAATATACGCCGAACGAACAGAACACCCTGCGGGTCTTTGCGTTCGGCTCGGACGATCAGCTCGGGCTCGTGCAGGAGGAAACGGACGAACAGCGCCCCACGGCGACGCAGTCCTTCGACCTGAACGCCTGGTTCCATCGGCCGATCCTCTCCTGGGGGTTCACACCGTCCTCAACCTTCGACAACCGCCTGGCCGTCGCGCCGGTCTGGCAGGATGTGCATATCGCGATATTCGACGACAACTTCTTTGAAATCAGCGGCGAGGACATCGAGATCCGCGATGACCTCGTCTGGCGCGTCGCCGAGTGGAACACGATCGGATTCGGCCTCGAGGGCGCGCTTGCGCGTTTCAACGTCCGCGCGGACATCGTGCGCCCGCCCAAGGAAGGTAACCCCGGCGGCGCGGACCTTTTCAACGAGCAGTCGTATCTTTACGACGAGGAACTCCGCTTCGCGTACGGCGCGGCATACATCGAGGACTCCATCGACCTGGGCGGCGTCGCCACCGTCACGCCAGGCGTGCGCGCCAGCACGGGAGGATTCGAATCGGACACGCAAAGCGGGCGGCTGTCGCACGTCGATCCGCGCGCGTTCGCGCGCATCTACGCGACCGACGCGCTGACATTCAAGGGCGGCGCGGGTGTTTATCACCAGTACCCCGAGCCGGACGAGTTGCTCGACCCCTTCGGCACGATCGATCTGGTCTCCGAGCGCGCGGTGTCCTTTTCCGCGGGCGCGGAATACGTGTTCGAGGATTCGTGGTTTGTCGACGTGCAGGGTTACTACAAGAAGCTCGATCGGCTCGTCGCGCGCACCGGCGCCGACGATGAGGAGCCGTACGACAACGCGGGCATCGGCCGCATCCACGGCGCGGAACTGCTCGTGCGCAAGGAGCTTGTCGACCGGCTCTACGGCTGGCTCGCGTACACCTATACCGTCAGCGAGCGCCGCGACCGCCCCGGCGACGACTGGCGCTACTTCGATCAGGACCAGCGCCACAACGTCGTCGTGCTGGCTTCCTACAAGCTCGGCGAAACCTGGCGCGCGGGTGCGCGGTTTTCGTACGCGACCGGCCTGCCGTACACGGAAGTCGACAACGCGATCTACAACGCCGACACCGACTCCTACATCCCGATCTTTTCGGAGGACGTGAACGCGAAGCGAAATACCGAATTGCATCAGCTCGACCTGCGCGTGGACAAGACCTGGCCGTTTCAGGCTTGGACCCTGGCGACTTACCTCGATATCCATAACGTCTACGCGCGACGGCAGCCGGCCGGCTATCTCTACAATTTCGACTACACCGAGCGCGAGGCGGTGACCTTTCCGACCTTCTACCCGACGCTCGGCGTGCAGGGGAGGTGGTGATGCGTCGATTCGCCGCGCCGCTGGCCGTCGCCGTCCTGGCGTTTGCCGCCTCCTGCGGCATTCCGGAGTTCGATGCGCCGAATATCGTCGAGAGCCGGCGCATCCTCGCGATCCGCGCCGAGCCGCGCGAGGCCGCACCTGGCGATACGGTGACGATCGAAGGTCTGGCCGTCGAAAAGGACGGCACGCCGTATGTCGGGCCGGTCGCGTGGATCGTCACGGGATCGCTCGACCTCAACTACGGCGAAGCCGATACGCCTGACGAACTGCCGGCCGGCGAGGCGTATTTGCAGCCGCCGGACGGCCCGCCGTTTACGTTCACGGTTCCCGAAGGGCGTGATTTCGTCGAGCGCCTCGGCGAATACGATCCCGCCGGCACGGTCCTGACGATCGCGATGGCGATCGGCGATCTGAACGCCGATCCGACGATCGCCATCAAGTCGCTCATCGTCTCCGACGCCCCGGTCAAGCAAAATCCAGAGTTTCACGAGATCCGCGTGATCGTCGAGGGCAAGGACGTGGCGCCCGGCGAGGACGGCATCACCCCCGTGGGCCGCGCCGGTCAGATCAAGCTCGTCGCGGACGTGGAGTTTCCCACCGGCGGCGACGCCACCTTTCACTGGTACTCGGCGACGCGCGGCATCGACTTCAATGTGGAAAAGGCCACAAGCTGGCGCCTGCCCAAAAAGGCCGGCCTCTACGATCTGTATTGCGTCGCGCGGGAAAACTCCGAAACGATCGTCGGCAAGGCGGGCGATATCCGCATTCGCAGCGCCGGAGTGGACTGGGAGCGCGTCACGGTGGAAATCGCGGACGAATAACGATAAATTCTGCGGTTTCGCGGCCGCGCCGCCCCACGAAACTCGCCCGATCCGGCCGATCGCGGCGAATCCCGCCCCTTTCGGAGAAACCATGACCCTGAAAAAGCGGCCCGTCAGCGCGAAAAGCGTGTTGAACGAGGCCTACGACTACGAAAACCCGGTTCCGTTTTCGCGCGCCTATCGCGTGGATGCGAATGGCGTGACGCACCTTTACATCAGCGGCACCGCGGCGGTGAACGAGCGCGGCGAGTCCGTCGCGCCGGGAAACCTTGCGGCCCAGGCCGCGCGCATGTTCGAAAATGTCAGCGAACTGCTGACGGGCCAGGGCGCATCGTGGAACGACGTCGTTCGTACGACGTTTTACTTTCGCGACATCGATCGCGACTACGGCCCGATGAGTCGCCTGCGCTCGGAGTTTTTCAAGAGTGTCGGCCTGACCGCATTTCCCGCGAGCACGGGCATCGAGGCGCGCCTGTGCCGTCCGGAACTGTTGATCGAGATGGAGGCGCTGGCCATTTACGAGACGCCACCGGATACGGCCTGAAGCGCGCGCTCGCGGCGCGGGGGAATTATCCCCGCGTTGTGACGACAATGGCCGAAAATGAGAACTCGCAAGTCGGATTCTACTTATCCGGCTCGCCCGGCTTCAATTTTGATGTCGAATTCGCCTGGCGGGCCCGAATGAGGCCGGCCGCGAATGGCCCTGGCGGCGCGCCCATGCGCAAAAAATTCCCAATGGGAACGGCGATAAACGAAAGCGCTTGAAAGACGATTCGTTTTGGTGATAGCGTGCCATAGCGCTCGATCATCTTTAATTTTCCACCTACTTCATCGTTTCCGCGGAGGGGATCGTATGGCCGGCGAATTGACAAAAACTTTGCAACAGGAAATTCGGAATCTCAATCGTGATATCGAGGCGTTAGAGTTTCAACTGGCCGAAAAACGAAAGTCCCTCGAGCTGCTTACGGAACTCACCGAACGGTTGCGCAAGGAAGTCAAAAAGGCCCGCCGGCGCAGCAAGCAGCCTATCTCGCCGATGATCATGAAGGTGCTCTCCGGGCGAAAAAAGCCGGCGAATCCCAAGCAGATCGGCGAGGGTTTGCAGCGCGTCGGCTACGTTGGATCGCCCGCGGTCATGTACGCGACGCTCGGCCGCCTCGTTCGCGCCGGAAAGCTCACGCGCGACGGCAAGGGCCATTACAGCCTGGCCGCCGGCGCCTGATCGGCCGCCGGCGCCGACGGGGCGCCGGTGCGCGTTTTCGCATACGCTGATACGCGATGATCGATTGGCTCATCATCGGCGGCGGCGTTCACGGCCTTCATCTGCTGGTCGTGCTCGCCGCGCGTCTTGGTGCGGCGGGAGCGCGCGTTCGTCTTGTCGACGCGCACGGCACGCCGCTTGCGCGCTTCAACGAATGCGCCAGCAACACCGGGATGACGCATCTGCGTTCACCGTCGGTGCATCACGTGGCCCTGCGCGATTTCCCGATCGAACGTTTCGTCGCCACGCCGCGCGGTCGCGGATTTCGCGACTTCGCGGGTCCGTACAGCCGTCCGTCGCTGGCGTTGTTTCTGGCGCACGCGCGGGCGGCGATCGAACGCTATCGCGTCGCGCCGCTCATCGAGCGCGCCACCGTCTCCGGGCTTGCGCGAATGGGCGGCGGCTTGCGCGCCGAAACGGATCGGGGCGCCATCGACGCGCGGCGCGTGTTGCTGGCCCTTTCGCCGACCGACACGCCGCGCGTGCCCGAGTGGGGCAGGCATCTTTCCCCGCGCCGCGTTCGGCACATCTTTGAGCCAGGCTTCTTGCGCGAGGAATGGGAGCACGAAAGCCCCGTCGTGGTGATCGGCGGTGGGCTTTCGGCGTACGACACGGCGATCAACCACGCCGTGTCGCGCCCCGGCGAGGTGACGCTCATCTCGCGCCGCGAATCCGAGGTGCACGATTTCGACAGCGATCCCGGCTGGCTCGGGCCGAAATTTCTGCGCGGATTTCATCAAGAGCCCGATCTCGTCCGCCGGCGCGAGATCATCGAGCGCGCGCGGTATCGCGGTAGCGTCACGCCCGACGCGGCCGAGCGCCTGGAGAGCCTCGAACGAGACGGGCGCGTCACGCATCGGCTCGGCGCGGTCACGCGGGCGACCGAAGATGCGGATGGCGTGACGCTGGCGCTTTCCGACGGCCGCGAGGTGCGCGCCGGCTCGGTCATTCTCGACACCGGATTCGGAGAGAAGCGGCCCGGCGGCGCGTGGCTCGATCGCGTTATCGACGATTTCGGCCTGCCCCTTGCGCCCGACGGATTTCCACGCGTTAATTACGATCTTTCCTGGGGCAACGGTATCCACGTGACCGGTGCGCTTGCGGAGCTCGAACTTGGCCCTGCCGCGCGAAACATCGCCGGCGCTCGCGCCGCGGGCGAGCGCCTGGCCGCGATCGCGGAGATCTGATGCGCCAAATCACACGACGGATTTTCATTCTTCTGGCCCTTTTTGCTATCTCGTTCGCCTTGGCATGCGCGGACGATCCCTCCGGCGGCGACACCACGCTCCACGGCGCCAACCTCGCCGGCGATGACACCGCGGGCGCCGGCGACGACGACGGCGGCGACGTGGTGGATGACCCCGTTCTGCCCAAGGGCGACGTCCATCTCGTTTTTCACCCCACGTCCTCGCGCCCCACGACGCACCTTGTTGGGTGGAACGTCGGGCGCGGCACCTGGTACGCGCCGCCGGACGATCCCGTCCACCCCGAGTGGCGCACGCCCGCGCTGACGGAAGCCTTCGCGCGGCTTGCGCAGGTTCGCGCCGCGAGCGGAAATCGGCCGCTCGTGCGTTTTTCGGGATTGCAGATCGACGGAACGCTCGGCGGCGACGGCTATCACTTCTGGGATCTCGTGCGCCAGGACCGCGCTGTCACGCCCGAGGACAACATGGCGCCGTTCGAGTTCTTCGCGATCGTCGACGAGATCGACGCCGATCCGCGCGTGACGTTGAACTTCGGCTCCGGCACCGCGGACGAGGCCGCGCGTTACGTCATGCACCTGAATGGCGAGTCGGCGGCGAGCGACGCGGCGCAAGCGCGGCAACATTGGGGCCATCCCGCGCCATACGACGTGCCGGTTTTCGAAATCGGCAACGAGTCGTACGGATTCTGGAACACGGGATTTCTCACCTATGGGCCGTATTCGTACGCCAATCCGCTCGCGATCGGCGGCGGCGATCCGGACTGGCACGGCCGCCCCGCTTCAGGCGCCGCGAACTTCTCCGCGCGCGCCCTGGCGTACATCGACGCCGTGCTCGCCGTCGAACCCGCCGCGCGGTTTCGCGTTCCGCTGACGCAGGCCTCGATGACCGGGTGGGGCGGTTTAAACAAGGCGCTTGGGGCGCTCGAGCCTTTATTGCAGCATCCAGCGGTCGAGGCGGTGGTGATCCACCACTACCAGGTCGACGACGCGGCCGAGCTCGGCTACCCGGAACGCAACGCGCCGGCGATCATCCTGGCCGGCTCCGAAATCTTCGCGCCGCTTTTTCACGAGCTGCGCCTTGGTCTTGCGGCGATTCCCCGCTTCGTGCCGCTCGATATCGTCGTCACGGAATACCACGTCGCCGGCGCGTTCTCGAAGCTGGGGTTCAAGCTCGGCGATACGGCGGCCGTGGGACTCGGCATCGCCGACATGCTGCTGCTCTACGACGAGATGCGTATCAAAGACGTGTGCCAGCACATGGCGATCAATTTCGACGATTCCGGCGAATTGTTGTTCGAACCGTGGTACAACCCGTTTCGCATCGTCGACGGAGAGCTTGCCGAGATGCCGTCTTACCGCGTCACGCGCATGATCGCCGAGCGCCTTCATGGCCGATCCGCGAAGGTGGACGTGCAATCCCCGCTTCGCGCCTTTGATTCGAAAACAAAAACGCTGAGTTACCCGATCGCGCGCGCGGCGGGTTTCGTCGATGTCATCAACCGCCACGCGTCGGTCATCGTCCTCAACCGCGAATTTGTCGATCCGCGGCCGCTGACGATCGACGCGCCGGAAGAATGGTCCGTCGCAAGCGTGACCGCTTATGCGCCGGGTACGGTCGATAAGCCCGGACCCGCCGCGGCGCCGGTCGAGATCCCCTGGACAAGCGCCGGCGCCCGCACGTCGATGACGGCGCCGCCGCACGCCCTGATCGCAATCGACCTCGTGCGCGAACCCTGAAGCCCAGGCGAAATCGCTTCTTGCGCCGAAGTCGCGGTTTCAATGGTGCGCCGTCGTGCTATGCTCCATTCATCGAATTCAGGCCGGGTAACGACATCGGGGATCTATCTTGAAACGCCTATTCTCTGCTTTTACGGTGCTGCTTTTCGCGGCAGTGGCCGCCATCGCCGCGCCGGGTCCGGGCGGCCATCTGGCGGCGAAGGCTCGCGCCATGCGCGACGCCGCACCGAAGATTTCGCCCTCCGTTGAGGTCCAGGCGACGCGCGCGCGCCTCGCGCGCCTTTCGCGTCTTATGAATCGCAAGGCGGGCAAGGCCGGCAATCCGCTTTCCGCCGTTTCGATCGACGTGTCGATCGACGCCGACGAAGCCACGGGCTCGATCGCCGTTGACACCACACTCGTGCTGGCGGCGGAGGAAGACGGCGTCAATGTGGCCGAACTCTATCTCGATAACCTTGGCACGCTCACCGTCACGGACGGCGACGCCAACGCGCTCGATGTCATCTGGGTTCCCGAGGACTTCGTCGCCGTCGTTACGCTGCCCGCGACGCTGAACGCCAACGACACCGTCACGCTGCACGTCTCGAATGCCGGCGTCCCCGCATGCGACCCCGACGACTTTTTCGGCATGACGTTCTGCTACGTGAGCGAACAGATCGTCTTCACGCCGATCGCCGATTGGCTCGCCGTGCCCGCGCCCTATCTCATCGAAGAGCTCTACATGGACGCCGCGATGGCGCTGCATATCGAGACGCCGCCGGGCTACATCGCCGTCACCACGGCCGATCTTGTCGAGATCGAGGATCTCGGCGACCGGCTCGTGCATCATTTCGAGGCCGCGTTTCCCGTGACGTACGTCGGTTTCGCTTACGCGCCGTTCGAGACGTTCGATGCGGTCACGCCGGGCGGTGTGCCCGTGACCGCGCTCGTCCACACCGGCGCGCTCGACTTCGGGCAGGCGTGGGCCGATATCAGCGCGGATATCATCGACTTTTACGAGTCCGTCTTTTCGCCCTACATCTTCAACAAGCACGACGTCGTGCAAACGATCGACGAGCTCGGCGGCGGCGTCGGACCGCAGTCCGCCACGTTCTACTACGCCTCCGCGCTCACCACCGATCCCGAGAATTTTTCCTCGGAGTCGATCTTCTCGCACGAGATCGGCCACCAGTGGTGGGGCAACATGATTCGCCTCGGCGACACGCAGTCGCCCTGGCTGAACGAGGGCTTCGCGGAATACTCCTCGCGCCTGTACGGATACGAGGTCTGGCCCGCGTATTACCAGGACTACCTCTACGAATTTTACTTCCGCTACTTCCAGATCGTCATCGCGCCTGACGGCGAGGCGACGCTCTCCGGCGACGGCGCGTTTTCGTCCGACAGCCTGCGATACCAGGCCGCGACGTACTGGAAGGGGGCGCACTTCCTGCGCATCCTCGAATGGCTGCTTGGGGACGACTTCTTCGTCGCGATGTCCGAATACGCCTCCGAACACTCGATGGACGCCGGTGGCGCGCTCACCACGGTGGACGCTTTCCGCGAAAAGCTCGAAGAGGTGTCCGGCCGCGATCTCACGGAACTTTTCGAGCGATGGGCGTACGGCCGCGGGTTTCCCATCTACAGCATCGCCATGGAGTTCCCCGGCGAGGATGAGCAAAACCCGAACCTGATCCGGGTGCGCATCAAGGAGACGCAATCCGGCGAGCCGTTCGATCTGCCCGTGGAGGTCGCCCTGTATGACGCCGCGAGCGACGAGCCGGGCGTTATCCGGCTTCCGCTTGAAAACGGCGTCGCGGATGTCGTGCTGCCTCTCGACGGGCGGCCGCGCGGCGCCGCCGTCGATCCCTCCTTCCGCATCTGGGGCGACAAGGTTTTCGCGCTCGCCGGTGACGTAGACGGGTCGAACGTCGTGGATGGCCTCGACCTGGTTTACGCCGCGTGGACCTGGGGCGGCGAGGCGTTCAGCGGATCGAAATGGAATTATTTCGCCGAAACGGATTTCAACCGCGACGGCATCGTGGACGACGCGGACGTCGCGCTCGTAACGGGCAATTTCGGGCGGGAGGGCAAGATCGATGGCTGAGCGTTTCCGGACCATCGCGCTGTTTGCGCTCATCGTTGCGCTTCCGATATTCGCCGCAAGTTGCAGTTGCGGCGTCGGCGATAACGGCGGCGGGGACGACAAGGACGACGGCCCCGCGTTCGCCGTCGAATTCACGCCGGACGAAGCGGGCGGCGACGGCGAAATCCGCCTCACGTTCGGCGAGGCCAAATCGAACACGTTCACGCTGCGCCTCGTCGGCGATGCCGTCTCGCTCTATGGCCTGGGCGCACGCCTTGCGTTCGAAACCGACATCATCGAACTGACGGCGGTCACCCCCGACGCCGCCCTCGGCGCGGACGGCGAGTCGATCGCGCACGGCGTCGCGACAAAGCCCGGCGCGGTCCTCGGCGCGTCGCGCGCCGGCCGCGTTCCGAACGTGATGCTGGAGGTCGGCGAGCCCGCCGCGACGCTGACATTCCGCATCAAGGTCGCCGGTTCGACCGACATTTCCTTCGACGAAGAGCAATCGAGCGCGCTCGACGAAAACCTCGAACCCGTCGCGATTTCCGCCTGGCGCGGCGGTCACGTCACCATCGTCCCCGCGTCGTAACCATCAGCGCGCCGCGTCGTTCGCGCGCAAGATCATCGCGCGCGCGGTTTCGCGATAGATCGTCTCGGTATCGTAGCCGAGAAACAAATCCTCTTCATAATAATCCGGGTGCGCGCGTGTATGAAAATCGCCCTCGGGGATGAGATACCCAATCTCGTTGCCGCAAAGGCCGATGTGCATCGCGACGGGGGCGGCGATGTCCTCGACGAGCCCGCGAATCGCGCCGAACGTCTCCTCGCCCCAACCCTCAAAATCGATCGTCGTCTCCTCGCGGCCGATCCACGTCTCCGCAAACGTCTCGCCCGGCGAGCTGACAAGCATCAACGGGCCGACGCCCACGACCGCGAGCCGCTCCGACGCGCAGCCGAACGCGCCGCACAAACCCGGCATGTCGCGGCGAAGATCGCGCGCGTCGTATTCGATCAGCCCGGTCAGAAACGCGAGCTTCAGGACGATGCTTTCCACGGGCATGACCAGCTCGCGGACATCGACGTATAACCCCGGATCCACTTCGGGCGTCGCCGCGTCGAGCGCGTCGACCGCGAAATCCGCGAGCACGACGCCGAGGCTTCGCGCCTTATCCCAACTCGGCGCCGTCAACATCAGCGGATCGCCGCTGTCATCGACGATCGGATCGCCGGCCTCGTCCCTCGCGGGCACGGAAACGCCCGTCGGCGTCGCCAACCCTCCGACCGCGCCGGAAATGTAAACGGCCACGCCGCCGCGCCGCTCCTCGACGCGCCGCCGCAGCCAACTCGGAAAATCCGACGACACGAGCGTCTCGTTCAGCATCACCTCCGGATGCGAATGCCCGTTGACGACCGTCGCCACGACGCGCCCGTCGTCGGCGACGAATTCCATCGCGCCGATTTCGGGCACGACGACAATCGGCTCGCGAAAATCGTTTGTCAGCGCCGCGAAGTTGGAGGCGTCGATTTTGACCGTCGCCGCCGTCGCGGTCAGCGTCACCGGCGTCAGGTCGGCGAACGCGCGCAGCACGGCGTCCGCGACGGCGTCCTGCACGAAACGCATGTAGTCAGGCGAAACGCCGCTCGTGAAAACATCCGGCCCGAAAACACCCAGCGTATCCGGCGCCTCGTGCGTGTGCGTCGCGGCGATAAGGACGTGTTCGGGATCGATGCCGAAGGCCGCGAGCGACTCCTGAATCTCGCGCCCGCGCGTCCGTGAAAATCCGAGCAAATCCAGGCTCACGATCGCCACGTGCTGGGCGCCGCGGGCCAGCACGACAACCGACGCGAGCAGGTCGTCGTGCACGCCGGTTGCGACGCGCGAGGGAAACAGACCGCCCAGATAGATCGTCTCGGGGTGATTGCCGGCATTGGGCGTGATGACCGCCCGCGACGCGCCCGCGTATAGCCGCCCGTCGTCCGGCGGAAAAATCGACGCATCGCCGCCGGCATTTGCGTCGTCATCGGGTGATGCGAGTGCCGGCGCCGGCTGATTTGTCGCCGCATCGTCCGTGTAGGCGCAGCCCGCGAGAAAAAGGACGGCCGCGGCCAACGCGGCAAAAAAACGCACGCGATCAGCAGCCGCAGCAGCCGTCGTCGTCGTCATTATCGTCGTCGTCGTCGTCGTCCGCCGCGTCTTCGGAGTCGTCGTCAAACGCATCGTCGTCGTTGCCGTCGTCATCGGTTGCGTCGTCATCCGCGTCGTCGTCGGTGTCGTCATCGTCCGCGCTGTCATCATCGTCCGCGTCGTCGTCGTCGTCATCGACCGAGGTGAATGTACATAAACCATCCTCGCACGTGTCGTTCGTTCCCGCGTCCTCGTCGTCGCATTCCTGATCGACAACGCACTCGAAAATTCGTCCCCACACGTCCTGCTCGTCCGTATCGCCGGCCCACGACTTGAAGACGACGACAAAACGCGTCTCGGAAAACATCGCGACCGTGGCTTCGTTCTGGTCCGACGCGGTCGTCACGTTGACGCGAAACTCGTCGCCGACGGCGTCGCCCGTGCCGTCGAATTTACGCGCGTACACGCCGTATCCGTCGCCGTCCTGTTCCTGCGAACTCCAGGCGACGACAAACGATCCGTCATCCGCGATGGCGATCTGCGGCGCGGACTGCTGGCCGGCCGTGTAAACGTTGACCGGCAACTCGGTCGTCAGCGCGACGCCCGCGGCGTTGTATCGCTGCGCGAAGATGCCGTATCCGTCGCCGTCCTGGCCCTCGGAGTGCCACACGATGACGAAATCGCCGGCGGCGTTCATCGCGATCTCCGGCTGCGCCTGATGTCCGCTCGTTTCCGTGTTCACCAAAACGTCGTCGGCCGAAAGCGGCGTGCCGTCCGCGTCGAACCGGCGCAGGAAAACGCCCCAGCCGTCGCCGTCCTGCGCGAGCGATTGCCACGCGATGACGAAATCCCCGTCCGCGTCCATGCCGATCACCGAACGAAACTGCGAGCTGTCGGTCTCGACATTCACCCGCCATTCGTCGGCGTCGACCGGATCGCCGTCGGCTTCGAACATGCGCGCGTAGATGCCGTCACTCGATCCGTCCTGATCCATCGACGACCACGTCACGACAAACGTTCCGTCCGGTGCGATCCCGATTTGCGGGTAGTACTGATGAAGCGCCGTGTAATCGTTGAGCCCAAACTCGCCGCCGTCTTTCGCGTTCGTCGCATCGAACAGTTGTGCGTACGCGTCCGCGTCGCCCGTGCCCAGCCCCATGTGCCAGGCCGCCAGAAAACCTCCGCCGGGCCGCATCACGATCTCGGGATATTCCTGGTCCTCCGGGTTTGAGGTGTTGAGCAATATTTCGCCGGAAAGTGGCGCGCCGTTCGTGTCGAAGCGACGACCGTAGGAATTGATGAGATCCGCCGTCATGGTGTGCGATTCCCAGACCGCGACGAAATCGCCATTCGGAAGCGCCGCCACGTCCGGGCAGCCCTGCGGATGTTCCGTAGAGGTGTTGATGGCGAACTCCGGAGCGATCGGCGCGGCGCTCGCGATGGGCGCGGCGCCGGAAAACGCCGTGAGCGCGCCGGCAAGCAAAATTAAAAAGACACTCCAACGCATGGTACGTCCCTTCAAAAAAACGGGGGCGGATGATCCGCTACCCGCGAGATTGCATATTCCGACTGCCCGTCCGCGCGATTTCGTTTTCGATGTCGCGCACGCGCGTTTGCATCCATGCCGGATCAATCGCCGGCCGCGCGTGAGCGCGTGCGGGAATAAAACTCATCGCGCGCTCCGCGATCGCGGTGATCGTCAGGCTCGGATTCACGCCCAGGTTCGCCGGCACCGCGGACCCGTCGCACACGAACATGTTCGGATAGCCGAACACCTCGTTCTTGTCGCTGATGACGCCCGTCCGGGCGGTCGCGCCCATCGCCGCGCCGCCGAGGATGTGCGCGGTGATCGGCGTGCCGAACGCCGCCTGCGTGACCGATGTGCGCGCCACGCCGTTGCGACGCGCGGCGAAGCGCCGCGTCACTTCGTTGCCGATCGGGATGTACGACGGAATCGGCGGGCCGTCGCCGATATCCGTGTCGAGCGATCGCCCGAAAAGATTGAACCAGCGGCGGCGAAGCACAAAACGCATCGAGCTATCGATTGTCTGCATGACGAGCAGGATCGTCGTCCGCCGCGCCCACCCGAACGGAATCAGCATGCGTAAAAACGCGCCCGGCCGTTTCATCACGGCGCGCGCCCAGGAGCGAAACCGAGGCCCGTCGCCATCGCCTTCCGGCATCACTGTTGTGATCCCCGCCAATAGATCGCTACCCTTGCTGTATCGAACCACCTCCACGTGCGTGTGCTCGTCCGGGTAGATCGAACTCGTGATCGCAATGCCGTGCGAATGATTGACGTCGCCGGTCTCCGTCACGCTGAGAATCGACTCGCTGTTCGTGCGCACCTCGTCGCCCAGGCGATCGGACAGGTTCGGCAGGCTGCCGCGCTCCTTGCACCTGAGCAACAGCCGCATCGTGCCGAGCACGCCCGCCGACAGCACCACGCCTCCCGCGCGCGTCACCCGGCGGTCCTTCAAGAACCACGCGCCGGTGCGTTCGTGGTGGATCGCGTACCCGCCGTCCTCGAGAGGACGGATATCCGTCACCGTGCGGCGATCCAGGATTCGGCACCCGAGTTTTTCGGCGAAGTGGAGATAGTTTTTTCGAAGTGTGTTCTTCGCGCCGAATCGGCAGCCGGTCATGCAACCTCCGCAAAAGTTGCAGCCGGTTCGATCGGGGCCCGCGCCGCCGAAGAACGGATCGGAAACCGTGCGGTTCGGCTCGCCGAAATACACGCCGACGGGCGTGCGGATGTAAGTATCGCCGACCCCCATTTCGTCGGCCACCGCGCGCAGCGCCGCGTCGGCCGGGCCTTCGAAGCGATTCTGCGTCACGCCGAGCATCGCTTGCGCCGTGCGGTAAAACGGGCGCATCTCGGCGAGCCAGTCGCGCCCGTCGGGCCAGTTGGCCGACCGGAAGACGTCATCCGGCGGCACGTAGAGCGTGTTCGCGTAAACGAGCGATCCGCCGCCGACACCGGAACCCGAAAGGATAAACACGTCGGAAAACAGCGATAAACGCAGGATGCCGAAGCACTTCAGCATCGGCGCCCAGAGATACTTGCGTACGTTCCAGTTTGTTTTGGGAAACTCGCCGTCCTCGAATCGCCGCCCGCATTCGAGGATCAAGGTTCGGTAGCCTTTTTCCGTCAGGCGTAGCGCCGACACCGAGCCGCCGAATCCGGAGCCCACGACCACGTAATCGAAATCGAAATTCTGGTTCAACGCGCCTCCCAATTCATCGACGCATTCTATTCATTTCCCGATTTCATCGCGAGCAACGGAAAATTCCCGGGGGCGCAGACCCGCCGCTGTCGTCATCCCGCCGCTGTCGTCATCCCGCCGCTGTTGTCATCCCGCCGCTGTCGTCATCCCGCGGCTGTCGTCATCCTGAGCGAAGCGAAGGATCTGGCCACGCCCCGGCAAACGCGTTGTCCCGCACGCGAGCGTCGGTCGATTGCCTTCCAGCCCTTCAACCTTCCGAATAAAATCCCGTAACCCGTATCCCCTCCCGCGCCGCCGCTCGCGCTCGCGGCAGCATCGTCGCCTCGTACGTGTCGGAACTGACGACGATCGTGTCAATGTCAAGCGCGTTCGCCTGCGCGAGCGCCACGACGGGAATCCCGAGCACGCTCGTGCCGCAAACGGCGTCGTCCTCGTCGAGGATCGCCACGATGCGCACGCCGGAAATGTCGACGCTCCCCAGCAATCGAAGGGTGTGCCGGCCCGCGCCAAAAAGCGCGATGCGCCGCGCGCCCCCCGCGGCAAGGCGGACCAGACGCCGCCGGATCCGACGCGCGAAGTCGCCGCTCGTGTGCATGTCCTCGGCAAAACGAAGGGTCGCCGACGCGCGCGCCGCGCGCTCGAGAATCGCCGCATCCGCGGGCCGCGCGTTTTCGTACACGTGCTCGAACGTCAAGGCGTCGTCATCGCTCGTGCGCAATATCGCCGCGCCGCTCGCAAGGTGCTCGCGAAGTGCGGTGTCGCCGGCAAGACGCGCGATCGCGTCCGCGAGATCGTCGGCGTCGCCGGTTCGGAACAGCAGGCCGTTTTCGCCGTCGCGCACGATCCCGGTCATCCCCGCGCCGTCGGCGCACACCACCGGCGTGCCGAGCGCGAACGACTCCAGAATCGTCACCGGCGCATTTTCCGGCCACACGGAGCAAACGATAATCGCATCGATTTCGCGATGAACCTCCGATAGCCGCTCCGGAAAAAACCGTCCGGCAAGCGTCACGTTCGGCAACGCCTCGGCGCGCCTCGCCTGCCGGTCGGCATACGTATCGCGGCTCCATACCTCGCGCTCGCCATAGAGCGTCAGGCGGATCGGCCGATCCGCGAGCCGTTCCATCGCGTCGAGCAAGACGTGCAGACCCTTGATGCGATTCCATCGGCCGATGAACGCAACTCGTAACACATCGCTTGTCAATTTCTGCGGCTGATCGTTTGCCAACTGCGCGGGCACGCCGTACGGCCATACGCCGATCGACGCCGGATTGGCGCCGACATGTTCGATCTGCCTCGCCATCAGCGCGCACGGCGCGTGATGAAACGCGAAGCCTTGCGCGAGGATCGCGTGGATCTCCCGCCGCATGTCGCGAACGCGCATCCAGATTTCGTCGGGAATATCCGGGTTGCACGCGCGGCAATCGGCGTCCGGCAAACCGCCGCAGACCGCCCCGTCGGGTAACAGCAGATGGCTTTCGCGGCACGCCCAGATGAAATCGACGTGCGTCGCGATGACGGGGATCCCCATTGACATCGCGGCGAACGCGAACGCGGACATGAACCACGCATTCGTCACGTGCACCACGTCCGGTCTTTCGCGTCCAAGCAGATCGCGCGCCTCATCCTCCAGGTCGCCGAAATACTGCATCGTGTAGTGAGCCGGCGGGCGATAGTCGAATGTGAAGGCCAGGCGCAAGACGCGCACGCCGTCATACCGGTCCTCGACAAGTCGCCCGCGCTTCTGCGCCAGATCAAGCGTCGCCACCGTCACGTCGTGCCCGCGCCGGGTGAGTGCCCGCGCCAGGTGATGCGTGTACACCTCCGCGCCGCCGAACACTTCGGGCAGATAGCCCGTGATGGCAAAAAGAATCTTCATGCCGCGTCCGTCCCGTCGTCCGCGTCCGGCAACTCATTTGGCCCGTCCCAGAGGATGTCCTCGCCGGCGACGATGCGCTCGCAAATCAGGTCGATTTCCGGCCGGCCGCCGGGCATGAGATCGTCGATATCGTCGATGGCAAGCCTTGCGCCGTCGCGCGTGTCGATGGCGCGAAACGGCACGGCGCGGCGGAAGTTGTAATGATACGCGTATCGGCGCGCGCGCTCGCGGCGCTCCGGCGCCGGTCGCGCGATGTCCGCAAGCCGCGAAAGCAGATCGTCGTATTCTTTCGTGGAGCGTGCGTCGAACGTGAATCCCTTGTTTGCGTAACGCGCGTCGCCCGCGGTGATCACCGGCATCCCGCGCGCGGCAAGCTCGTGCCCGAGCGTCGTCGTGTACACAAGCGCGGCATCGAGCGTGGGCGCAAGGTCATACGTCGAAATAGGCGAGTCCGGCCCGACCAACCGGATGTGCGGCGGCAAAGAGGCGAATCGTTCGCGCACCTGTTCGAGGATCGGCTCGGCCGTCCGATGCGCCGGGTGTCGCGTCTCGGCCGGGTGGACGCGCACGATCAGTTCAACGTCCTTGCGGTCTTTCAGGCGCTCGATCGTATGCATCACCCACGCGGTCATGTCGTCAAAAGCGGACGAGGAACTGTGAATCGCCGCGTCCCACACGACGTTCGTGAATAACCCGACACGCAAGCGCCCGGAGATCGCGGCATCGGGCGCGGCCCGCGCGGCGCGTCGTGTCTGATAGCGGTGTTCGTTCATGTCGAACGCGCCGTCGTCTTTTGACGCGAGATAGCGGTCGAGAAGCGCCTCGTCCCGCGCCGAAAGCGGACAATCCGCCCAGAGCGAGACGGGCTCGCGCGCCAGGGCCGCTTGGAGACTCGTGTCGTGCGTCAACACGACGCGGTCACGCAGATACGCGCGGCCCCACGTCCAGAAGGTCACGCGAGCCTCGGCGAGCGCGGCGGCGGGGGCGCCCCACAGCGCGTAGATCGCGTGCGAGAGCAGCGCGCGCGTCGGAGCGAAACGTCGGATCATCTCGCGCGTCGCCGAAAGTTGTACGCGCGCGGTCTCGGCAAACGCGCGCATCGTCGCCTCGTGGCGCGCGTCGATCGTACCTCGCGCCAGATGGCGGCAAGAGGACATGCGCGCGAGTTCGCCGACGGGAATGCCCGCTTCGCGTTCGGAAAACAGCGCACGGCCAGGAATGCGTTCGGCGGCGCTGCGGATGACCTCGCGCTCCTTCACGCCGACAAGCGCGCCGATATTCACCGCGTCGATGCGCGCGTGCGCCCACCAATCCTTCGCCGCGCCCGCGCATGTCACGCAAAGCGCGGCCTTGTCCACGTGCGCCGGGGCGTTGTCGCAGGCCGGCAGCGATCCATCGCACACCAGCGCCGCGACGTCCGCGCCGCGCAGCCGCATGGCCGTCGCGACAAGGCTCTCAAACAGGTTCACGTACGATACCTGGCCGCGCATCGGTACGACCAGAAATCGTTGCCCGCGCGCGATGCCGTTCGGGTCGGCGCGCGACGCGGCCTTCTCAAACAGGACGCCGGCCGTGGCGATTGGATCCCTCATGCGGACGCGTCGCCGTTTCGAACAAAAGACGTCGCGGTGACAAGCGATATCGGCGGCGGTGGATCGAAATGCACCGCGCGAAAGGCGTCCAGCCGTGCCAAAGCCTCGAAAGCCGGCGCGGGCAGGGTGTGCACGTCAAGCTCGCGCCAATCCGGGCCAAACAACGGCTCCGCCGCTTCGTCGCCGAAGATGCGATGGATGACGAGCACGCGCCCGCCGGGGCGAACCACGCGCGCCAACTCACGGGCGTATCGACGCGCGGCCGCCGCATCGAGCCACACGAGGACGGCGTCGAACGTCGCGTCATAAAACGGCAGCGTGCGGCCGGGCGTCCGGGCGGCGCGCACGCGATCGAAGACCGGCGCGATCTCAAATGCCGCGGCGTGCGCAAACGCATGTTCGTGACGCGCGCTAAAAAATCGCGGGTCGGTTTCGATCACGTCGAACCCCGCGGCCACCACATTCGCGCCTCGCGCCGCGAGCGCCGGCGCGATCGGCGAAAACGCGCCGCCGAAGAGTTCGAGCACGCGGTCGCCATGGGGCGGCAACGCGCGGTAGAAGTCGATCGCGGGCGCGGCGATCGCCGCGACGTCCGGCGGAGGATGATCGATCTTCCATTCTTCAAACGCCGGCATCGGAAGGCGAACGATCCGGACGGCGTCGCGGAGCAAGCCGCGCCGCGCCGGCACGGAAAGGCGCGTAAGAAACGCCTCCTCGTGCGCGTCCGTCGAAAGAATGATGTGATCGATCGGGCGGTCGGCCAGCGCGCGTTCGGGGGTCGCGCACGGCAGGCCGGCGAGCGACGGCGGCGGAGCATCGTCGAGGACGGCCGTCAATATGCGGCCGTCCGCGAACAGATCGCCGTGATCCAGATCGTCGAGCATGCGGCGCGTGAAACGCCCGGCGCCGAAAAGCGCATAACACGCACCCGCGGGCAGACTGGCGATGGCCCGGGCGAGCGCGTTCATGCACCGGCTCCACGCGCGCCAAATCGCGGCGCGCCGAACGATGCCTCGACCCGGGTGAAATACGCGTCGTACATCGCGGATATCTTACGGGCGTCGAAGTTTTTGCGCACGTGTTCGCTCGCGCGGAGCGCCATGGCGGTCGCCTTGTCGGGGTGGCGTGCGGTTTCGAAAACGGCGTCCAGGTAGTCGTCGATCGAAGGCGACGCGAGAAGGCGCGCGGTGTCGTCGTTCAGATATTCGCGCACGCCGCCGACGTCCGTGGCGACAATGGGCGTCCCGGCGACCGCCGCCTCCAGGATCGCGGCGTTCGCGGTCGCGTGAAGGAGCGGAAAGACCGCGCACGTTGCGGATTTCAGGAGATAATACAGGTACGTCTCGGAGACGCCCGAGACGATCGCGGCGCCGGTATCCGCGACAGGTGCGCGGCGCCACGGCGGCAAAACAATCGAAACGCGCAGGCCCTCGCGACGCAATCGCGCGATGATCGCTCGCGTCGCCTCGAAATCGCGAAGCCACTGGCCGACAAACACGACGTGCGGCGGCTTGCGCTTCGTGGATGCGGGCACGCGGTCCGCGGCACGCGGATCGATGGCAAGCGGAATACATTCGACGGGCCCGCTCACGCGCTCGCGCACGTATTCGAATTGCGTTTGCGAAACGACGACCGCTGCGTCAAGCGCGCGAAGATTGTCGGCCGCGCCGGGCAGGCTTTCGAGAATCGAAACAGGCTGGTGCACGGTGCCGCTGAAAGGAACGCGGAATAACGCGGCGTCGTTCCTTCCCCGCCGCGCCGCAAGTTCGTGAAAATGATTGTGCACGTTGAAAAAGTGAACGAGCGCGGGAGCGGACGCATTCGCGTCAATCGCTCGCGTGACCGCGCGCTCGATGCACGCTTCGTTCGCGCCGTACCATTCGAACGCGACGCCGGGAGTCGCGTCGTCGTCGTCCGCCGCGACAACAAGCGCCAACGGCGCATGCGATGTCGACGCCGCCAAAGGTTCGATGACGGCGTCGATCGACGCCGCGTTTCGGTTGTGTGCCAGCCGTTCGGGCACAAGAAGGCGCGGCGCGCCGCTCATGGACGCGACGAGTTCGCGGGCGCGCGAAGCTGCAAGCGATCCGCCCCCCGCCAGCGCGCTTCCGCGAAAACGATGGTAGTCGTGGACCATCGGCACGCCGACCGCTTCGCGGAGGTGAAAACGCGTATGCGCGTTCATCGCGGCCGTGCGAACGGACGCGCCGCGTTCAATGGTGTCGGACCCCGCGATCGGATAGTCCGGCGCGCGTCGCCTGGCGGCAATGGACGCGGGCCCGCCACCCCGTGCGACGCGAGAAATCGAAAACGAAAGCGCGAGCGGCATCGCGCGATACAGGCGGCCCGTTTCGCGAAATATCGCTTCGGTGAACGCGCGTTCGCGGCGCCGAGGGAGATCGTCACCGGGTAGATCGACATAGACGATACCCGTCTCTTCAACGACGACCGGCGCGGTTGGCGCCGCGGCGCGAACGTCATATCGATCGCGCAACACGCGGGCCAATTCGATCGCCATCGCGCGCGTCGCCTCGGCCGCGGCGTCGAGGGCGCGCGCAAGATCATCGGCGAATAAATCGCTCGCCGCGTCACCCGGCGCAGCGCGAATTCGTTCGCGCAGGTCATCCACGCGGCGCGTCAGCGCCGTTACGCGGCACATGGCAGCTCCCGACGCGATTTCAAAAAGAGCGTTCGCGTGACGAAGCGCGTTCAGAAATTGCAACGCCAGACGAACGGGAATGCGCCGCGTCAGCAAGGGCGCCAAAAATACGTCCGGGTAAAACCATGTGACGAGATCGCAGAGGATCAGCGAGGCCGACGCGGGCGAAGGAACGTGCGGCGGCGCAATGTCGGCGCGCTGAAAAAGGCAGGTCGCGCCATTCACAAAAAAGATATTGGAGTAGTCCGGCCAGACGGACACGGGAATGACAAACGGAGGATGACGGATCGTGGCGCGGATGTCGGCGTCATCCGCCGCGAACGCTTCGGATAGCGGGTACGTCAGCTGGTCGTTCGTCACAACCAGAAAATCGAGGTCGCTGACACCCGGCGCGCGCACCTCGCCGAACCCGAACACGGCCAACACATCGGCGTGCGCGGACAAACGCTCGATAATCGTAACGCGGGCGCGGTCGTAGGCCGCAAGATCGAGAGCCGGGGGCAGGTCAAAGAGTTCGAACGCACTCACCGCGCGTCTCCGGTTTCGACGGGGACGCCGGCATGGTCGACGATCGCAAGCGCATCGTTCGCCAGACGGCGCATGGCGTCGATCCACGACGCGGCGCGGCGGTCGAAGTCGCCAAACGTCCCGGCTTCGCGATAAGCGCTTTCGATCTCGCCGTTGGCGCGCGCAAACCACGTTCGGTCCGCCGCGTCGCCGGCAAGATCGATCGCATCGCCGCTCGGTGCGTACGCAGCGAAGGCGGAACGAAATGCGCTGATTTCGTCGATGACCGAGAAAACGTCCGGATCGAAAAACGGACGTGCGAACCCGAACGCCTCGCGCTTGTAGCAAGGGCGGCCGATCGCCTGCGTAAAAAACAGCGGAAACGAAAGCGCGCGATGCACGAACCAGAACTTTGCCTTGATCGGCCACGCATCGGGCGTCGCGCCATATAACGCCGTCATCGGATCGGGTCGGTCGCCGGTGGTTGCGAAATCGCCGTGGGCGTTATGGATAAACGCAGCGCGTGCCGCGTCCGGCGCATCAAGCGCACGAACGCGGATCGGCGCCTGCTCGCCGAGAAGCCGGCGGGCGTGAACGTAGAGAAGTGGCGGCCGGTAGGTGAGCGCGTACGCATCGTGCTCATGCGCGGACATCGCGAACGTATGGTGAAGCGCGAGCGGACAGACCGCGAGCTGGTGCGGGATGAGGTTCATGAGCACCGTGCGCGCGGCGCGCAGCGCTCCGGGATCGGATACCGTTTCGCGGCGGAGCGTGACGAAAAGATCGACATCGGAAAACCCGTCGATCGCGTCTCCGGTCGCAAGGCTGCACGCAAGGTCGGCCGATTCGAACAGAGACGCATTCGCAAGGAGAATCAAACGAATCGCGTCGATAGCCTTGGCGACGCGTGCGTTGCGTTGCGGATATTCGGCGTCGTCAAATGGCGCCGGCGGCTCGACCGGTACGGGATCACCGCGGGACGCCGACCATTCGTTCGCCGCGGCGGCGTCCCACGCCAAGTAAAAGCGCGTAAGAAACGCGGGCATTTCCGGTTCGGACAGAAACAGGCGTTTGGCGACAAACGAGGACGCCGGTTCAAAAGCGGGGTGCTCTCGCGCCAAACCCGCAAGACCCCCGGCGAAGTCAGCCGTCCCGACGGAGGGCGGACGCAAGGCATCTTCCGGCGTGAAATTCCGCCACGGATAACCGTTTAGATAAAGGTAGAGGGCATTTCGAGCGGCGTCTCGCACGCGCGCGAAGCGTTCGACGAAGGCGGCGTCACGGGATGTCAGCGCGCGCCCTTTCGCGTCACCGTCAGTCGATGGATTCGCATGGAACGATTATCCGCGATCCAGAGCGTATTTTTGAAGGCGACAACGGCGGAGGCATCCATCGGGATGATATCACCGGGAAGAGTTCGAACGATTTGCGGTTCATCTCCGACGGTTTCGAAAAGCGCCAGTTCGCCGTCGCCGGTTCCAAGCGCATAAAACTCCGCGCCGGCGGCGACAGAAACCGCGCCGGACAAATCAGTATGCGAGGTGTTTTCCGATTCGTTTCGCGCGCTCGCGAGATACCGAAACCGTCCGTTTTGGAGAACGGAGAAGCCGTCGCCGCGCGTCGCGAGGCGTGCCGGGGACTCGTCGATCGTCACGGCCTGTTCATGGCCCCTATCGACATCGAGAACGCGGACGGCGTTCTCGTAGCGGTCGATGACGGCAAACGCGTTCGCGGCGTGGATGACGGCTGCATCCTCATAAAACGCCGGTTGTGCGAGTCGGGACATCGTGCGCCAATCGGCGTCGCCGTCGCGCGAGACGATCTCGCCGGTAGCGCCGTTGGCGATGTACGTCTTCCCGTTTCCGAATGCGACGGCGCTTGCGTACGCTTCGTCGCCGGATGGAAAAAGATCCACGCGTGACCAGCCGCCGGCGGTCTCGCTATAACAAAAAGTCTTCGCGCCGTGCGTGATCGCGACGAGGCGTCCTTCGTTGTCGACAAGAAGTTTTCGTATCGAACGCGCGCCGTCGGGCGGCGGGTCGAACGAGTTGCCCAGCGCGATCGAAAACGGACCGGACGTCGCCGGTTTTTCGAACGCCGCGAGAAGACGCGCCGCAAGCGCGCGCCTCGCGCCGGGTTCATACGTATCGATATTGCCGAGCGCCTGACGCGCGCCGGCGCGGTCGCCGTCTGCCAGCGCGAGGCGTGCACGCGTCAGGCGGACAAGATCGCGCGTCCAGGCGTCGTCGCCTGCAAAAGCAAGCGCGCCGCTCGCCTCGGCAAATCGCGACAATCCCGCCAGCGTCCACGCGCGCTGCGCCGCGATGCGGCCGGCGAGGACGGGGCGGTCAATGTGTCGGCGCGAATCGATTTCCGTGCGAACAAGGAACGCCAGCGCTGCCTCGCGGTCGCCGGCGGCGTCAGCCACGCGAGCGGTTTCGAAAAGCAGCCAGCGCGATGCGCGCGCGGATTCGGCGAAAGGCGTCAGTTGCAATAGCGCATGACCGGACCAATGCGCGCGCACAAGCGCGAAGGCGGCGGTGAGGGCGTCGGCTTCCTTATTATTAAGGTAAGCGCCAAGGCGGGAGCGGTCCTTGCGCCGGCGGCAAATCGCGTCGTCGGAATACGCGCGCCGATGGAGCGGCGCCATCGCGCGGGATGACGCGAGCGTCTTGTCGACACGCGCCTTTTGATCGGGCGTAAGCGGCGCGTCGCTTCGCGCAAGACGAGTTGCCGCGCCGGAGGCGTCTTCGCCGAACCGCGCGGCGTCAATCAAACGAGCCAATATCGGATCGGCATCGTTGTTGCGCGCGTCGGCGATGGACATGTCGATAGGCCAGGCGGAAGCGCCGAATTGTTGTTGATAGGACGCGAGCGCGTCATAGCGCGCGCGTGCGGTTTCGGGCGCGTCGCCGGAGGCAATGAGGTGCTCGATCCGCAGCAGGACGCCAAGCGCGCGGGGGTCTTGCAGGCCTGCGTCGACGAGGCGTGCGATCGCGGCGCTCTCAATGTCGGCGTTTGGCATTGCCGTGTTTTCGCGCGCGGCGACGCGCAATCCCTGGTAGGTCAGGTAGGCGTCCACGCCGCGATCGTAGGTCGCAAGCGAAAAAATTCGCTCGCGGTTGCGGGCGACGCATTCCGCCCGCGCATCGGGATTATCGAGGAAAAAGCGAAGGCGCTCGGCGAATTCGTCGCGTGTCGAGAATGTCATGCCGGCGAGGTCGAGAACGCCGAAGTCCGGCGCCTCGCGCACCAGAAAAAATCCTCCCGCCGCGAGGCCATCCATGATGCGCGGATGATCGATGCCGAACTGATTGACGTGCAGGTTGATCCTCGCGGCGCGATAGATCGCCGCGAGCGCGGGGCCGTTCTCGGCGATGCCGCGCGCGTATCTGGAAAGGCGCGGATGCGACTGCCAACCGCGTCCCCATAAAGCGAGATCGATGCCCATCTGGGCGGCCCAATCGAGCGGCGCGTTGCGGACAAGCGGCGCGACGACCTCGTGATGCACGCGGAAGGCGATTTCCTCCGTGCGTTCGGGCGCGATTCCGTGCGTGGCGAGGATGGGGTGCACAAGTTCGACGAAGTCCGCAAACGCTCCGACGGCGGCATCATCGCCGGCAAAAATGCGATCCGCGATGGATCGCACGGCACGTCGAAATGGTTCGTCCGTGCATTCCGCGAGGATGCGGTCGAGGCCCTGTTCCGCGGTCCAGGAAATGTTGGATACGTAGGCGAGTTCCGAGGATCGAGGATTAAGTATCGAGGATTGAGTGTCGGGCGGCGGGTTTATCGCAGGGGCGGAACCACCCGCTCCCTCACGGTCGCGGCTCCGATCGGGCTGCCCGAAATTGTAAACGCGCGGGTTGGTCAGGACAGGAAGTTCGAAGATGGCGTCGGGCGGATAGCCGCGCGAGACGAGGCCGCGCGTAGCGCAGACGACAAGGTCGCGCTCGCCGAGCGTGCGCCCTTTCTCCTCGCGATAGACGGCATGCATGAAATCCTGAATCCAGGAAATGATTGGAAGCCCCGCGGGCAGGGCGTCGGTGAGTGCGCCGCGAAGGAGATTGATCGATATCAACGCGTGCGGGCGAAAGTCGGCGACGGTTTCAAGCAGCAACGGAACCGTCAGACGGTCGATCGGCGATTTTTCCTCGATGACGCGCGTCCCAACGTTCATGTGCTCAAGGGCGTCGACGATGTCGCGCACGGCGTAACGGATAAACCACGAGCGCGCGTTGGAAATGACGAGCACGCGCATGCCGTCGCGCGTTAGAAACGCACGCGCGAGGTTGGCGCCGGACAGCGCGGCGTAATGCGCGCCGGCGGCCTCGCGCGCTCTTGCCGCGCGGTCGAGGGTTTCGCGTTTGATCCGGCCGATCGCTTCGGCTACCCCTTGCGCGGCCTCGACGTCCGGATTCGGCAGGACGCGGGTGGGCAGGGGGCGCGCGAGATCGGCGAGAAAAAAGTCGCGCGCCGTATCCGTCGCGTTCGCGCCGACAAAAAATACGACGCGGCCGGACTCGAAAACGTCGGTCCAGTCCGCGGCGGCGAGGTTGATCCGGAAGAGATCGAGGTCGGGTTCGAACACGAAGATCGGCCGCGGCGTGCGCCAGTCCTCGCGGGAATCGAGCTGGAGGATTTCGCGAATTTCAAATCCGGCGAGCATGCCGACAAGGGCGATCGGCTCGTCGGGCGAGATGTCCGCAAGGCGCGCATCGGCGAATGTTCGCGCGCGCCCGGCCGCGTCTTCCACGACGGAAAGCGCGGTTTGCGCGCCATCCACCTCGCGCACGATCACGACCGCGCCGTTGACGCGCGCGTATCGGTAGGACGGATCGGCGGGGCTGCGCGCCATCTGGTCCACGAGGCTCGGGCGCGTTTTCGCGAGCGCGAGCAGGTTGCGTTCAAAAACGTCGTTCAACGCGGCGGTTCTCGTTTTGCCCGTGACGGGCGACAGGATTGTGGATCAAGTTTCCGCTCTCCAGGGACGATGGACATGATGGACAGGATGGACCCGATGGACAACATGGACGGCTGCGCCGTACGGGGTAGCCGGTACGCGACGGTTTCCCTGCCGAGGCGCAATCGGCAATAATGGGCGCACATTCCTTTGAGGGCGTGGCATGGAACTGCCGGAGTTTTCCGAGTTCAAGATCATCAACCACCTGGATCGCGTGCAGGCGGTTTTGCGCGGCGAACTCGCGCCGCCGGTGACGCTCGAGATCGACCCGACGAACGTATGCAACCACGACTGCGTCTGGTGCATCGATATCGACAATCGCACGACCTACAACACGCACCTGAAGCGCAAGGCGATTTTTGATGTCTTGACCGAGGCGCGTGAGCTTGGCGTTGAGAGCATCGTCTTCAAGGGCGGCGGCGAGCCGATGATCTACCCGCGATTCGACGGGCTATTACGGCACGCCAAGGACCTGGGCTTCGAGATCGGCGTCATCACGAACGGCGAGAAGATCATCGACTACGCGGATGCGCTGGCCGAGACGTGCGCCTGGCTTCGCGTTTCGCTCGACGCCGGCAGCGCGGAGACGCACCGGCGCGTGCATCAGCCGAAACGCGCACGGGCGTATGAGCGCATCTGGGAGGGCATCGACGCGGTGTCGCGCCGCGTGTACGTGGGCGTGATCTACATCATCCATCCGGTGACGTACCACGAGATGACGGTCGCGGCGCAACGCGCGAAGGAGACGGGTTGCCGCTACATCGGCTTCAAGCGTGTGGTCGCGGACGCGGAGTTGTTCGACGCCGAGCAATACATGGCGATCGAGGCGAATTATCTGGTCGCGAAAAAGGACCTCGAGGACGCGAGCTTCGGCGTGATGGGATTTCGCATCTACAATTTTTCGAAAGGCCCGAACGCGACGCCGTACGACCTGTGCCTGGGGCATCACCTCATCGGCATTTTATGCGCGAATGGCGAGATGTACGCGTGTTGCAGCACGCGCGGGAACCCCGCGTTTTCGTTCGGCAGCGTTTACGAATCGTCGCTGACGGAGATCTGGCACGGAGAAAAGCGGCGCGAGGTGCTCGCGCGCATCAACGCGAAGACGTGCCGGCATATCTGCGTCGGCCATACGTCATACATGCGGTACGACCACTACAACGATTTGTTTTCGTATCTGGCGCGAGGCGAGAAACCGCACGGGAAATTCTTGTAAGAGACGGAAAGGCTGGAAGGCTGGGAGGCTGAAAGGTCATCGCAAATTGGGAATTGGGAATGGATCGCAAATCGGCGGTACACCCTTCGGCTTCGCTCAGGACAGGCTCCGCGCACGGCGGAGACACGGAGGACACGGAGGTCTTATCGGGTTGGAACCGCGACCGTGAGGGAGCGGGTATGAATCGCCGTTGGATTCAATCGTCCTTGTCGAGCAAGGCCACGGCGCCGGTGAACCCCAGGCGCGCGAGGGCTTTGCGTTCGTTTCGCGTCTCGCCGGGCGACAGCGAGGCGATGACGACCGGACCGGGCGGCGCGGCAAGCGTGTCGCCGTGGAGGATCGGCACACCGCGCACGCGGATATCGCACGCAAAATAGCTTTGCTGCGCGTTGGCGATCGCGCCGGCGAGTCCGACGTTGTTTTTCCGTGCGCCGCGGACGATGGACGCGAAATCCTTTCCGACTCCCCAGAGAACCACGTCCCTTTCGCCGCGCGGAAACAGGCGCCGCCACAATCGCGCGGCGACGCGCTCGGGCGAAATCTCGGCGAGCGCCGTGTCGGGCAACGTGCGTCCGAAGGCGACGCCTTTCATCGCGCGAGGCAGGCCGCGCCACTTGCCGCGTCGCGCCGCGCCGGCGAAACCTTTTTCCGCCGCGATGCGCCCGTAGCGCTCGACGACCCATCGAATTGTGCGCCAGGCTTCGTCCGCGGGTAGATACGCGGCGTACAGGCGCATGTTATTGCGCACAAGATTTGCGAGGATCTCCGCCTCGTCGCGGCCTTCGAGCGAGCGGCGGTGTTGTACGATCGCCTCCGTCGCCTCGCGCACGCGCCAACCGGCACCGGCGAGGCGGAAGCACACGTCGTACTCCTCGGCGTAGTAGCCGAAGCCGCGCGGATAGCCGCCGATTTCGCCCAGCGCCTCGGCGCGCAGCATCGCGCCGCAACCGATGAACACGCCGCGCGATCCGCCTGGCTCGTCGTGGCCGCCGGCCAGGAGAACGCGCATCGCCACCGCGCCCATGCGCGCATGCGACGCGAGCACGCGCGCGGCCTCGTCGATCGCGCCGGGTTCCGGGTGCGAGTCCGAATCGAGCATAAGGATGAACGGCGCGTGTGCGGCGTCGATGCCGGCGTTGCGCGCGGCGGAGGGATCGTTTTTTTCGTGGCGCACAAGGCGCGGACGCAACGGGTGCGTCTCGAGAAGGCCCAACGTGCCATCGGTGGAGCCGTTGTCGACGACGATGATTTCATCGCCGGGCGCGATCGCGCGAGCGAGGCGATCGAGCGTGATGGCGATTTCGTCGCGCCGGTTCCAGGTCGGGATGACGACGGAGACGCGCGGGCGTTTGGTGTCGGTCACGCGTTTTCCGCGCGGGGCGGGGCGCCCGTCGCGTCGTCCCAGATGGCGAGCGTCTCGGCCATCGCGTCCGCGAGCGAGTGGCGCTGCGCGATGTGCGCGGGGCCGTGGGAAGCAGCGCGACGCAGCGGTTCGGGATCGCGCGCGAAATTCGCGATGGCGGCGGCGAGCGCGGAGGCGTCGTCCGGCGGAACAAGAGCGCCCAGCCGCCCGCCATCGAGCGCCGCCGGAATGCCGGAGACGTTCGTCGCGATGACGGGAACACCGGCGGCGAGCGCCTCGAGTAGCGCGAAGGGCTGTCCCTCGGCACGGCTTGGCAGCACGAAAAGATCGGCGTTCGCGATCAGCGCGGGCACGTCGTCGCGCCAGCCGGCGAATTCGACGAGCGGGGCGACGCCAAGCTCATCCGCGAGCGTTCGAAGAATATCCGCGTCGGGGCCGTCGCCGGCGCATGTCACGCGCAGCCGCGAGCGGGTATCCACGTCAATCGTCGAGAGCGCGTGCAGCAGCACGTCGACGCCTTTCTGAGGCGTCAGGCGCGCGACGCACAGCACGCGCACGAGATCGCCCGTGCGCGGCACGGGCTTGCGCGGCGCGGTCGCGGGCGCGACGGCATTCGGGATGACGCGCAGCCGCTCGCCGGGGAAGGCGAATTCGTCGGTCAAAAGACGCGCGTTTTCGTCGCTGACGGCGATGACGGCGTGCGTCTCTCGATAGAGGCGTTCGATGCGCGCACGCACGGCGGGGTCGAACGTGAAATTCGGCGCAACGTATTGTTCGGTGAAAATGAGCGGCAGACCGCGCGCGATGGCGGCCTCGCGCGGGATGATCGTCGTCCACGGCGCGCCGCAAACAGCGTGGACGATGCGGGGATCGAATCGATCCATCACCGCGCGCGTCGCGCCGGTGCGTACGATCTCCGGATGGGCGCGATGGTAGAGCGGCGCGCGCGCGGGCCCGGTTCCCGCGCCGGCCAGCAGGACGGCCAGGCGATCGGCGCCGGGGGAATCGTCGAGCATGACAGCGACGTTCCACCCCGCGTCGTGCGCGGCGTTGCGCAGCGCGAGCACGTAAGCATCCACACCGCCGGGCTGCGTGACGTCCGTGATGATGAGCGCGCGGCGGGAGTCGTTCGCCGTCATTCCGCCGATTTGACGCACCGGAAACCCGATGCCTGGAAGAGCCCGGATTGGTGATAGGCGAACCGCTGCGCGCACAGGGCGAAGTCGGCCTTGCCGTCGTACGCGCCGCCCTTGAGCACGCGAAACGCGGGGGCGGATTCGTGGCGCGTCGCCGTCCACTCCCACGCGTTGCCGGCCATGTCCATGACGCCCATCGGGCTTTTCCCCGCGGGGTAGGCATCCACCGGCGTGGTGACGCCCATGCCGGACTCGAAGGTGTTGCAACGCTCGGGAGCGAACTCATTGCCCCAGGGGTATTGGCGGCCGTCCGTTCCGCGCGCGGCCTTTTCCCATTCGGCCTCGGTGGGCAGGCGCTTGCCGATCTTGCGCGCGAACTGCATCGCCTGTTCCCAGGAGATTTTCACGACGGGATGACGCGCCTCCTCCGGCGGAAAAACGTGCGCGGGGAATACGCGCGCGTACTGCTCGTTCGTCACCGGGTATTTGTCGATGTAGTACGCGGGCAGATCGACGCGCTTGCCCTCGGGTCCGAAGCGAAACGGCCCGGCGGGGATGAGGACCATCTCCTCGCCGAGGGCGCCTTTGATCGCCTGATCGTGCGCCAGCGGGCGCGCGGCAGGTCGCCGGCGTCGCCGC